>CALMWK010000164.1 GCA_937873375.1 Candidatus Bathyarchaeota archaeon | reverse complement strand
AAAACAGACGTAATGCACAACGCCTACGGCTATGGCCTATTCACTGGCGGATTAGGCTTCCACTATGGTGCCCAAAAGCTCGGCGCAGCCATCGTCCCAGCAAGCGGAGGCATGACACAAAGACAGATAAAACTCATGAAAGACCTAAGCGCCACCATACTCTGCTGCACCCCTAGTTTTGCAGTCTACCTCGCAGAAACCATGGTAACCGAAGGCGTTGACCCCAAAAAAGACCTAAAACTAAAAATTGGGCTTTTCGGCGCAGAACCATGGTCAGAAAAAATCCGCGAACGCATCCAAGACACCCTAGGCATCCAAGCCTTCGATGTCTACGGCTTAACCGAAATGTGCGGTCCAGGCGTCTCAATAGAGTGCCCTGAACGCAAAGGCTTACACATATGGGAAGACCACTTCATAATCGAAACCATAGACCCCGAAACAGGCGAAGTTCTACCCGACGGCGAAAAAGGCGAACTAGTTTTCACAGCTCTCTCAAAAACTGCCTTACCCGTTTTAAGATACCGAACCCGTGACATCTCAATTATCCAAACTGACAAATGCCCCTGCGGACGCACCCACTCACGCATGCTACGCGTAAGCGGCAGATCCGACGACATGCTCATCATCCGAGGCGTCAACGTGTTTCCTTCACAAATCGAATACGTCGTAATGGGCTTCCCAGAACTAGCATCACAATACCACATAATCGTCGACAGACCCGACGCCCTAGACACCTTCAAAATCAAAGTAGAACTAACAGAAGATGCATCCAAAAACAAACAACTAGACCTAAAAGCCCTCACAGGCAAAATACAAAGCAAAATCTGCGGAGTAACAGGGCTACACCCAGAACTTGAAATCGTAAAATACGGCGAAATTCCTCGAACCGAGGGAAAAGCCAAACACGTTTTCGACAAGCGTAAAGGCAAAACTTGAAGGATTAAAGCTGATGGCTTCAAAAATAGCAGTTGACAAACCCGGCAGTTTCATGCTGCTTAACGGAGACGAGGCAGTTGCACGGGGCGCTGTGGAGGCAGGAATTAAAGTTGCGGCTGCTTACCCTGGTACTCCCTCAACGGAGATTTTAGAAGCCATAGCTGAAGTTGCAAAACCGCTGGGTATCTACGCGGAATGGAGCGTTAACGAGATTGTGTCCATGGCGGTGGTTGCTGGTGCTTCCATGGCTGGCGTGCGGTCTATTGTCTCCATGAAACATGTGGGGTTAAACGTGGCTGCGGATGCCGCCATGACTTTAGCTTACACGGGTGTTCTGGGCGGATTAGTTATCGCGGTTTGTGACGACCCTGCCATGCACAGTAGCCAGAACGAGCAGGACACGCGATATTTTTCTGTTCACTCTAACATACCCTTGCTGGATGCGGGTAGCCCCCAAGAAGCGTACGAGATGACTCGGGAAGCCTTTGAGATAAGTGAAAAACTGAACTTACCAATAATTGTTCGCTTGACCACCCGTGTTGCCCATGGAAAGGCGCGGGTCAAGATTGGCGAATTTCTTAAGCTCGCTCGGAAAGCAGAGTTTGACAAGGACGGTTCAAAGTGGGTTATGGTGCCTTCAAACGCGATGAGGCAACACCGAATACTGAAGGGCAGATTGGCTGAGGCGGGAAAACTCGTTAATTCGTCGAAGCATAACGTTTTGGATGATAACCATAAGACAATCGGCATAATAGGCAGTGGCATAGGTTACTACCACGCAAAGTCTATACTTGACTCTGAAAAGTTTTCTTGGCTAAAATTGGGGTTTGTGTACCCTTTCCCTCATGAACTAGTTAGGAAGTTTGCGTCTAAACTAGAAAAAATTATAGTGGTCGAAGAGTTAAGACCATACATCGAGGATAATCTGCGTGGCTTAGACGTTGAAGTTTTGGGGAAACAAAAGCTTAAGCTGGAAGAAATTGGAGAGTTCACCCCCGACACAATCAGAGCAGCCCTTTCTGAGATAGGATTATGTGCAGAAGTTCAGCTTCCGGAAAATTTAGGTTTGCCTATTCGCCCTCCAGTTTTGTGCCCTGGTTGTCCACACCGTGCTTTCTATTACGCTTTAAACACTGTGAACCAGTTTGTGAGCTGTAACCCGCAAAAGTGTGTGGGGTGCGATATTTGTGAGCTTGCGTGTTCTTGGGAGAAAGAGCAAGTTTTCAATCCTTCAAAGTCGAGAATTCGTGCGGTGCGTCTTGACCAAATCTTAAACATGACTATTACTTGTCGCGACTGCAAAAATGCGCCTTGTATTGTTGCCTGCCCCGAAGATGCTCTTTCACAATCAACTGAGACGGGAGCCATAACGGTGGATGCGGACAAATGTGACGGTTGCGGCTGGTGTATTGAAGCCTGTGAGTATGGTGCTGTCACGTTGCATCCAACAACGCGGAAAGCCATAATTTGTGATACCTGTAACGGCGAGCCGAAGTGTGTTGAAATCTGTCCTGAAGGCGCCTTAAGCTTTTTGGGCAGAACAACCGATAAGATTGTGACAGGCGACATTGGCTGCTATACTTTGGGCTTTGTGCCTCCTGTGAACACGGTGCAAACCTGTCTGTGTATGGGCGCGGGAATTTCTCAGGCTGCAGGTATGGCGCATGCAGGCGTTAAAGACAAGGTGTTTGCCGTGATAGGTGACTCCACTTTCTTTCACGGTGGCATGCCTGGTTTGCTGAACATAGCCTACAACAAGGCTAATGTCTGCGTAGTCATCTTAGACAATCGCATTGTAGCCATGACTGGTCACCAGCCCACTCCAGGCTCTGGAAAAAACGCCATGGGCGACGACGCCAAGATGATGAAGCTTGACGAAATCTCCAAAAGCCTTGGAATTGAACAAGTAAAAATTGTCGACCCATACGATGTCGACGGCACAAGACAGACTATACAGGAAATTCTAGATTATAACGGTCCTTCAGTGATTATTTCTGAGCGCCCCTGCCCTCTAAAGATTCCAAAGAACCCCGCCCGAGAAATTACCGAAAAATGCAATGCCTGCGGTGTATGCGTGACAAGTTTTGGTTGCCCCGCGATTTCTTTGACGTCTGAACGCGCCGAGATTGACGCTACCCTTTGTGTGGGGTGTGGAGTGTGCGAGGCGTTATGTCCTTTCAACGCGATAAGGAGCACCGAATAAAATGAAACTAGACCTAATCTTCACTGGCGTAGGCGGTCAAGGTGTAGTTGTTCTAAGTGACATTTTCTGCGAAGCCGCATTGCTTGAAGGTTTCGATGTGGCAAAAGCGGAAATTCACGGGATGGCTCAGAGAGGCGGCTCAATAAGCGCTCATGTAAGAATCGGAGACAAGGTCTTATCTCCTTTAATTGAAACGGGGAAAAGCGACATAATAGTTGGCTTCGAAATACTTGAAACCGCCAGAGCTTTGCCAATGCTTAAGGCTAAGGGAACGGTGTTGGTGAACACGAAATACATCCCTCCCAACAGCATAACCCAAGGAAATGCTAAACCTGTGAAGCCTGAAGCACTAATTAGCCTCATAAAGGAAAAGGCTCTTCACGTTCACGAGATTGACGGCATAGGTATCGCCCAAAAGCTGGGCAACCTCCTGGTGGTTAACACTGTCCTCCTCGGGGCGGTTTCTGCTCTGCCAGAGAACCCTCTCAAACAAGATTCTTTCAAGCAGGCAATAGCAAGCCGACTCAAAGAGAAATACATCAACCTGAACCTGCAAGCCTTCGAACTGGGACGCGAAAGCGTGTTGTTGAGTTAATTTTATTAACAGTTCGCTTGATATACAAAGGAAAAAAAGGAGATAAAAGAATGCAAACTAAAATGTTAGTTGCGATTATCGCTATAGCAATCATTGTTGTCGCCGCAGGCGTAGGAACCTGGCAATTAACTCAGCAACCATCCACCTCACCTTCACCCAGCCCAACTTCAACGCCTACAGCATCCGCGACCAGTACGCCATCACCCGATGCAAGACCCATCAAAATAGGCTTAGTTGCAGGCTACCAAATAGCTGAAGGCCAAGACATGGACCGCGCCGCTAAACTAGCCGTTGAAGAAATCAACGCTGCCGGAGGCGTCTACGTCGCCGCGTGGAACACCAAAGTTCCAATCGAACTAGTTATAGCAGACACTGGCAAGGACACAGCTGGCGAAACAGTGGGTCCAGTGACCCGCGCAGTAACAGAAGACAACGTTGACCTTCTCATCGGCGGATACACAAGCGCAGGCACCCTCGCAGACCAAGTTGTAGCAATCGAAAACCGCGTTCCTTACATCATAACTGGTGCCTCATCAAACCTAGTCACCCGACGAGGACCACAAGGCAACTTCGGCGGATTACCCGCAGATGATGCGCGAAGATATGACGATGCTGAAGGCATGAGCTACATGTTCCACTACTGCACAACAACTGCCGACTACAGCAAAACAGTGGTTAACTTCTTCGCCCAAACTATGAAACCTCTGCTTGACAGCACATACGGCTTCGACGCATCCAGACCCCTCAGATTAGCAGTCATTTACCGCAATGATGCTTTTGGCAATGGCGTTTTGGCTGACACTAAAAACCTGATACAAGCAAACAACCTGCCCGTAGAAGTTGTCGTTGAGAGACCTTACCAAACAACTGCCACCAGCTTCCAAACAGACCTCACAGTTGTCAAAGACGCAAAGCCTGACGCTGTATACGTGGTAGACTTCATAGCAAACACTGCAGAAATAATCAGAGAAGGACAAAAAGACGTTGGATTAAACACTGTGTACATTGCTGTTGAATGCTGCGAAGACCCCCAGTTGTACACGCTTCTTGGCGAGTATGGCGGCGGTGTGTTGCTGGAATCCAAATTTGCTCCATACGCTGGACCACCCTTCTACATGCAGTCTATAGAGACTTATGTTACAAATTATCAAGCCGCAAATGCCGGTAAGATTCCAGGCATGATGGGCGCTGACACATACGATGCTTTCTTCATTGCCAAAGCCGCGATTGAGCAAGCAGGAACCGTAGACAAAGCTGCAGTCAGAACCGCCATAGAACAGATAAACATACCTCAAATGCTGATAATGACTCAAACAGGCACCGTACAATTCAGCACAAGCACAAACTACCACGAAATTGCACCCATAACATTCGTTGAACAATTTACCTACAACGCAACTCTCCAAGAAGCAAGACCACAAATCGTGTATCCAGCAACTGTACCTGGCATCGGCACCCTCAAACAAGCAGACTTTGTGCTGCCTACGGGCTACCAACCTGGAAGTCCATAAACTTTCAGCCAACAATCTTTTTTCTTTTTATTTTTTTTGTTTTCTCGGTACATTTTAAATAGTAAACATGAGAAAATAGGTGAGGTTGAGCTTGCATGATTACCCCGTCTGGACTAGCTGAAACTTTGCTTTGGGGCGTTGCGAACGGCTGCATTTACATACTGTTAGCAGCAGGGTTAAGCATAATCTTCGGCGTAATGAAACTAGTAAACTTCGCTCACGGGCAACTCCTAATGATTGGAGCCTACCTCGCTTTCACAGCATCCGTTGTTTTGGGTCTAAACGCTTACCTATCCATTCTTGTGGCAATGGGTGGAGTGGCTTTAATTGGGCTCGGCGTTGAACGGTTTACCTTCCGCAAAGTTCTCGGAACCGATAAACTAAACGAAATATTCGTCAGCTTAGGCTTAATTTACATTTTTGAAAATGCTGCTGTGCTTTTGTGGGGCAACAAATCCGCCCAAATAGCAAGTCCTTTACATGGTCTTCTTTCTTTAGGTGGAATATCCATAAGCTACGACAGGATAGCAGCCATGGGGATTGTTATTGTAATTCTTTTATCCATTATATTTCTGATGAAAAAAACCAAAATCGGCTTAGCCATGCGGGCAACCAGCCAAAAAAGCGACGCCACCCAGCTTATGGGCATTAACATCGAAAAAGTTTACATTTTCACTTTCGCCTTGGGCGCCGCCTTGGCAGGAGCCGCAGGGGCACTTTACGGCATAATCTTTCCTTTCAGCCCCGCCTTGGGTGCATTGCCCACAATTAAAGCATTTGCCATAATCATACTGGGTGGCTTAGGAAGCATACCTGGCGCAGTCGTGGGTGGTCTGCTCTATGGTATAGCTGAAAATACAGCAGGTTACGTGCTTGGTGGAATTTGGCCTGACGCAATTGCTTTTGTGTTGCTCATAGTTGTGCTGGTGATTAAGCCTACAGGAATATTCGGTGGAAAAGGTGACTAACAGGATGACGCAGCTTACGGGTTTGTTAAACTCCAAAAAATTCACAAGTCTATTGCACTCAAAGCGGTTCTATTTTATCATGTTAGGCTTAGCGTTTATAGCAGTTCTTCCCATGTTCATAGGGAGCGAGTATGTAATTGGTGAAGTCTTAGCGCCTATGATTATTTTTGCCATTTACGCTTCAAGCTGGAACCTGCTTGCCTACTCGGGTCAGGGTTCGCTTGGGCACGCGGCGTTTTTGGGCATAGGTGGTTTCGCTTCCGCTTTGCTTGCAATAAAGTTAGGGGTGCCTCCCATAGTTGGGCTTTTTGTAGGCGGTTTATTCTCAGCAGGTATCGGTCTTCTAATTGGTCTTGCATGTGTCCGATTGAAAGCTTGGTTCCTCGCCATGGTTACCTTCGGCTTCTCAGTTATCGCTTTGACGCTTATCAGCCAATTTGACTCCGTGATAGGCGGCATAATGGGTTTTGCCACGCCGTTGATTGTTCCCCGTGGGATTCCCTTTTACTACTTCACATTTGCCATAGCCGCCACTTCAATACTTGTGATTTATTTGGTGATGAAGTCCAAACTGGGCTTGGCTTTCAAAGCCATACGTGAAAATGAGCTTGAAGCCAAAATGACAGGGATAAACACTGGCAAATACCGTCTGATAGCGTTTGTGTTGAGTACCTTTTTCGCAGGCATAGCTGGAGGATTATACGCTGAGTCGATTCGTTACATTCAAGTTTCAATCTTTGACCCCTACTACTCGTTTTTGCCGCTTATGATAGCGGTCATCGGCGGATTAGGCACCATAGAAGGACCCCTCATCGGTTCCGTTATAATTGTCTCCATTGACGCTTACCTGCCTCGCATTGACCCATTTCTGCAAGGCCTGATGGGTCCACTGTTTCCTGCGGTGAGTAATGTGGGTCCTCCGATACGCATGATGATGCTTGGCGTAATTCTGCTCTTAGTGGTTATTTTTGCGCCAAAAGGAATAACCTCACTCATTAACAAAACCTACGCTTACTTACGACGTGATAAGAAAGAGGTTAAACCATGAAAGGTGAAGACAGTTTTAGAGAGCTTTTGGGCGTTCAAGTCGTTGAAGTGAAAGATGGCTACGCAAAAATGAGCCTGAAAATCACCAAACAGCACACGAATTTTGTAGGCGTTACACATGGTGGGGTAATTTTCTCTTTGGCAGACTGCGCTTTTGCGGAGGCAGCAAATTCTGGTGATAAGGTGGCGGTTGCGGTGCAGGTGAGCATTAACTTTCTGAAACCCACTCTGGAAGGGGACACGTTAACCGCTGAGGCAGTGAAGGTGTCTGAGGGAAAAACGTTTGGGCTGTACAGCATAACCGTCCGTAAAGAAGACAAAACAGTAGCAGTTTTTACTGGGCTATCCTACAAACAGTCGAAAAGTTGACCACCCAAATGAAGTTTGCTCGCACATTGCCTTTTTGGTTTTACGGGAAACTTTAATACATTGGGCATTGGATAAACTATCCAACAATTTAACTATCATAGCTAACGAGAGAAAAATAATGGATATAATCATTGGCGGCGGAAAATACGGCTGTAACGCAGTTGAATTTCTCAGAAAACAACGTAACGACTTCGTGGTTGTGGACCTTGATCCAAACTGCCAAGCTGTCAAACGATTTAAACTGCAAAGCGCCCAGCACATCGACACGCAGGGAGAATATTTCTTACACGGTGACCTCTCTTTAGCAATAACTCTCATTGACAAACTAAACCCTGAATACGTTTTTCCCACAGCCCCCGTCCACATAGCTGCAGATATGGCTAAAATCAAATTTGAACTTACACCGTGGACAGAAGCCATAAGCAACATACTTCAAAAACTGCCTCAAGTCGTCGTCCTGCTTTCAGGAAAAGGTAAGCTGATTTTAAGCTTCAACCGAGACCACGACTGCCTAGATAACTGCTCAATGCCCGAAACCTGTCCCTCATCAAGAATAAAAAAACCATGCACAATGACAAAACTGATGAAATTCGCAAGTCCAGACGCTTTTATCCTATTAAGCCACTCAATGGCGCCAGGAATGGGCGCACTCAAAGGCACCGAGCTTCAAGAGTTTTTCAACTGGGCAAAAACCAAGGATAAATTCGTAGTCGGAACCTCTTGTGACTGTCACGGCGTCTTTTCCGCCTTCAAAAAAGCCAACACTAAAAAATTAGTGTAAAGAAAAAAAGTAGATTATTCTTTTGGCGCGTTCCTAAATGCTCGAGTGTACATGTTTGAAGAAACGCCTGCGACAAGTCCGCCTATGCCATCGTTTGTGATTGCTCCTAGCTTCTTTAGGATGCCCGGTTTCGCTTGGTCAAACCTAGTGAACTCAAAAATACCCTTTACTCCCGCAATGTAATTGGCAATGGCCAGCCCCATCAACTCATCAGCTACGAGTCCTGGGCGTCCTCTGAATCTTTCTTGTGTTAACCCCGGAATTAATCCGGCTTCAGCATCCTCTTGTGCCCTGAAGCACATGATTTCAAGAGTGGAAATGTTCACATCAGATAAAATATCCAAGAATTCTTCACGAAGGAACTCCTCAGCTTTTTCTTTGGTTTCTACCCCTGGATGAGGAACATAAAACTCAAGAGCTGTGTCAATCAAATCCTTCAAAGTTATTCCATTCTTCTCAAGAAACTTCAATAATGGTGGTGAATTATCGGAGCTCATGGCAATCAACCATCTGTTACAAAGAGAGATTCTTAAGTTTTACGCGAATAACCAACCTAAACTTCAATACATTCCAAATAATCGCTGGGTCAACTTTTTTGGGGAAAGTTTATATGCATAGATATAGGATGGATAATCCATCTAACTAAAAAAGAGTGAAAAAAATGAAAAGACTATACATAATTACAATAGTTGCAATTGCAATAATTGTGGTGGCTTCGTTAGGAACTGCCTTGTACTATCAAGGACAAAATAACACTGCAACGCCCAGCCCATCACCCACTGCGACCCCTACTTCCACACCCACCTCATCACCGTCTGCAAGTCCGTCTGCTTTGCCAGTGACGCTTATTGACGACTACAATAATAGTCTGACTCTCACTGCCTACCCCCAACGTGTAGTGTCGTTGGCTCCCGCTAACACACAGGTTCTCTTCGCTGTCGGCGCAGGAAACCAAGTTGTTGGCGTAACAGACTATGACAATTACCCCTACAACTTCTCAGCATGGATCGAAGCCGGCAACATGTCAAGCATCGGCAACTACTATCAGCCTCCAATTGAACCAATAGTCGCTCTGAACCCCGACCTGATCATCGCAAGTCTAGGCAGCTTTGATGCAGCAGACCAGCTTAGAGGTCTTGGATACAACGTCTTAACTTTGAATCCCACTGGTCTAAATGGTATCCTGCAAAATATGCTTACAGTTGGCAAGGCAACCGGACACGATGCGGAAGCCCAAGCAGCAGTTAATGCTTTGCAAATAAGAATTGACGCAGTGGTCAACGGTGTAAGTACTGCAACAACAAAACCCACAGTGTATCATGAAATCTGGAGCGACCCCTACATGAGCGTTGGCAAAGGAACATTCGTTGACGAAGTGATAAAGCTCGCTGGAGGACAAAACATATTCGAAAACGCAACTACCGATTACCCCATTGTCACTTCAGAGTCTATTATCACACAGAACCCAGACATAATGGTCTTCCCCACCCAAATGGGTATAGAATCCTTCTGGGGCAACTACACAACTGTCGCAAACAGACCTGGCTGGAGCAGCATAAGCGCGGTAGCAAACAACAAAATGTACACAGTTAGCGGAGACATCATTGATGAACCTGGTCCACGGCAAGTTGATTCGCTTGAGATTCTGGCAAAGATAATTCACCCTGAAATCTTCGGACCCTACAACGGCACATCATAAATATCCCCTTCCTTTTTTATTAATCAAACTTGGGGAAAATTGCGTGGTAAATAACGGAAACCCGACTGGTTCAAGACGAACTTCCAGATGGAAAATGTACTTTTTACTACTCGTATTGCTCTTTATGGTGACTATTCTTGTTTCCCTTAACATGGGGTTTACCCCTATCCCTTTTCAGGACATCGTGAACATACTCCTCAAGAATATACCCTTTCTTGGTGATTCTGTACATCTTACACAATTCCAAATTGACAAAGAACCCATAATAATGCTAGTTCGGTTTCCACGAATTTTGTGCGGTGCTCTAGTTGGAGCAGCTCTAGCGGCTTCAGGTACAATATTCCAAGGCTTATTCAGAAATCCGATGGCGGACCCTTACACTACAAGCGCTTCGTCAGCCGCCTCGCTAGGAGCTGCACTTGCGATAGTTCTCGGAGTTGGCGTCTCAACATTCGGGCTCCTCACTATACCAATCTTCGCTTTTATCGGCTGCATGATCTCTGTACTTGTGGTCTATTTCATTTCCAGAGTAGGTTCACGGGTACCCATAACAACCTTGTTGCTCTCAGGAATTGCTGTGAGCATTTTTGAATTAGCGATTGTAGCTTATTTGCAGACAATCGCAGGCGACAGACTCGGACCCTTGACATTCTGGCTGATAGGCAGTTTAAGCTCAACACGTACCACATGGATGGGGCTGCTGAGTATTCTGCCTTTCATCATTTTTGGCATAATTGTTGCCTATTTTTATTCACGCGACTTGAACCTGCTTACTCTAGGTGAGGACCAAGCTCAACATTTAGGTATCAACTTGGAACGTGTAAAACTGCTTCTTATGATGGTGGGCGCCCTTCTGGCTGGCGCCGCAGTTGCGATAAGCGGGGCAATAGGCTTCATCGGTTTGATGGTTCCCCATTTAGCTAGGCTCTTGGTGGGACCCGACCATCGAATTTTGATACCTTCCTCAGTGTTTCTTGGTGCTTCTTTCCTTGTTCTCTGTGATGGCTTGACCCGAATGTTGACTTCTCCTGCTTCACCCCAAGAAGTTCCTGTTGGCGTGATAACTGCTGTAACTGGTGTTGTTTTCTTCTTGTTCCTTTTGCGTAGAAAGAAAAGAGTAGAGGCGCTTTGAGGCTTGAATATGGTTGATTTATCGATTGATGGCGTGGATTGCTTCTACGAATCTGTTAAGATTCTGGAGGATGTTCGTTTTTCCGTTAAAACTGGCACTTTTTTGGGAATTTTGGGTCCCAACGGTTCTGGAAAAACAACGTTACTTAAGAGTATAAGCAGGGTACTGAAACCGCGTAAAGGCGCGATTCTCCTCAATGATGCTGACGTTTACAAAATGAAGACTCGCGAAGTCGCCAGAAACATGGCTGTAGTTCCACAGGATAGCGCCATAGCGTTTAGTTTTACTGCGCTACAAATAGTTTTGATGGGTCGTTCGCCGCATCTTTCTAGATTCCAAAGTGAAAGCGAGAATGATTTGGCAATCGCTAGGCAAGCTATGGAGTACACTGGAACTTGGCGTTTTGCTGACAGGTTAGTTACTGAGCTGAGTGGTGGTGAAAGGCAACGTGTTATTATTGCTCGGGCTCTGACTCAGCAGCCAAAAATTTTGTTGCTTGATGAACCTACCAGCCACTTAGACATAAGCAATCAACTGGAGATAATGGACCTTCTTAAGCAGTTGTGTATTGATAAGAAATTATTGATTGTGGGTGTTTTTCACGATTTTAATTTGGCTGCTCGTTACTGTGACTCTGTTATCTTGCTGAAAGATGGGAAAATTGTGGCAGCGGGAAAAGCAGCAGAAACGTTAACGAGTGAGAGCATCAAGAACGTTTTCGGAATTGACGTTATAGTTAACAAGCATCCTGTTACTGATTTGCCCTATGTTATTCCGATTTCTAAGCCTAAAGACCAACAGCAAAGGACTCTGTCAGTTCATTTGATTTGTGGGGCTGGAACTGGAAGCACTCTTATGAAAATTTTGACGGATTCAGGTTACAATGTGACTGCTGGGGTTCTTAACGTGTTAGATACTGACTTTGCAACTGCCGAGTTTCTGAAAATACCTGTAGCCACTGAACCACCATTTTCTACTGTAACTGAAAAAGCCCAAAAAGCCAACTTAGAGATGATACGTAAAGCAAGCTTAGTTGTGGTGACTTCGGTTCCGTTTGGTTTTGGTAACCTGCAGAATTTGGAAGCTGCTGTAGAGGCTCTGAAGCGGGGAACACCAACGTACATCATCGACGAAGTGCCCATAGAAACAAGAGATTTCACTCAGGGAAAAGCCAAAGCCCTGTTTGACGAGTTGAAAAGTTTAGGCGCCATATTTGTGACGAATCAACATGAGCTGCTGGATATGCTTCATGTTTCAGAGGAAAAAGCCCGAATGGCAAATGGCGCTTCATCTGCTCATCATTTGAAACCTGGAAGAGGTTCTAGGAAAATAATATAAAAAACAAAAGTGAAAAAACATGACGACAAAGGAAACTGTGAACATGAAAGTTGTTGCTTCATGGAGCGGAGGGAAAGACAGTTGCTTTGCACTCTATAAAGCCCTCAAAGAAGGCTACAAAGCAAGCAGCCTTTTAACCTTCATGCAGAGTGAAACAACCACAAACTTCCACGCATTAAACGTAAAACTGCTGGATGCGCAGGCGCAAGCCATAGGTATCCCTATGTTTAAGCGGGTAACCACTCCTGAAGCTTACGAGCAGCAATTCAAAGAAACATTGTTGCAGTTTAAAATGCAAGGTGCAGAAGGTTTGGTGACTGGCGACATTTACGAGGTTGCGGGGCATGAGGAACGCTGGTTGGAGCGTGTCTGCAAAGAAGTCGGCTTAAAACCTATACGTCCCTTGTGGATGGGTGATACTAAACAGATTTTCCAAGACTTCATCGACGCAGGTTTTGAAGCTACTGTAGTTAGAACCAAAAATGCCGTAGTAGGTGAAGAGTGGCTCGGGCGGCAACTGAACCAGCAGTTTCTTAATGATATTCTAAAACTTGACAATGTGGACCCGTGTGGTGAAGGCGGCGAATATCACACAGTCATAACGGATGGTCCTTTATTCAAAAACCGCATAAGCCTTGTGGAAACAAAAAAGTCTTCAAGTAATGGTTATGGGCGTTTGGAAATTGTTCGTTTCGGAGTTGTCCCAAAAACAAAAGGTGCTTAACTATGGCCAAAATTTCTGGTGTGTTGACTGTTCGAAATCAGCCTAAAGGCGAAGCTTTCCTTGAACAAATCAGCGGCAAAAAACCCCTTTTCGTTTTGACTATAGCTACGTCGGAGACAGGCAAGATTTCGGGAATATCTGCGGCTGGTAAGATGCCTGAGATTACTGATTATACTCCGCCTGCGGATGCTGAGTTGCTTTTGTTGGGCAAGTGTAAGTGTTTTGATGGGGTGCCTGTTACGCCTGATGGGATTCCGACGCCTGCGTTGATTTCTATGTCTGCTTTGCGTTTGGCGGATGTTCCTGTGTTGGTTGCGAGTGGTGGTTTGCGGGTGAAGCCTCAGGTTCCGTTTTTGGAGTTGGGTGGTAGTCCTGGTGGGGATATTCGGAGTGGTAAAGCTGTGGTTGATGTGGCTGAGGTTGTTGAGCGGGCGAAGGTTGCTGGGCGGCATTTGGCTAAGCTTGCGGATTATTTGGTTATTGGTGAGAGCATTCCGGGTGGAACCACGACTGCGCTTGGTGTTTTGTCTGCTATGGGTGTTAAGGCTGAGGGCAAAGTTAGTAGCAGTATGCCTTTGAATCCTCATGATTTGAAGATTGAAGCGGTTAGGTCTGGGTTGGCTGCTGCTGGTGGTGGTTTTGGCAGTTTTGGTGATGATCCGATTGGGGCTGTTGGTTGTGTGGGTGATCCGATGATGGCTGCGTTTGCTGGGTTGGTTTTGGGTGCTGCTGGGCAGGTGCCTGTTTTGATGGCGGGTGGGACGCAGATGACTGCTGTTTTGGCTGTTGTTGCTGGGTTGGATGCTGATGTTTTGTGTAATGTTGCGATTGGCACCACAAGATGGGTTGCTGCCGACAAGTCTTCGGATATTTGTGGTATAGTGGATCAGATTGTTGATGTGGCGGTTTTGGCTGCGGATTTGGATTTTGGTGGTTCACGGTTTGATGGGTTGAAAGCTTATGAGAAGGGTATAGTCAAAGAGGGTGTTGGTGCTGGTGGTTCGTCGATTGCGGCGATGGCGCGGTTTGAGGGTGCGATAACTAGGGAGTCTTTGCTTGCTGAGATTGAGCGGAATTATGCTGCATTGATGGGTTTGAAGTGATGTTTGGATGCTAAAAGCGCTTAAGAATCTGCTGGCTTTCCTAACTGTTTTGCCTGTGCGCATGGACATGGATTGTTTAGTTGATTCTGCGCGGTTGATGTTTGTTTTTCCTCTTGTGGGTGCTTTGTTGGGTTTGTTGGCGGGTGTTTTTGGTTGGGTGGTTTCTTTTTTCCTTCCTGCTTTGGTTGTGGGTGGTTTGACGTTGGGTGTTTTGTTGTTGTTGACGGGTTTGCATCATACTGATGGGTTGTTGGATTTTGGCGACGCTGTGATGTATCATGGGGCTCGTGAGCGGAAAATTGAGATAATGCACGACCAACTTACTGGTGCAGGCGCAATCGGGTTGGGGTTGATGACTTATGTTGTTACGGCTTTTGCGTTTGCTGGTTTGGGTGTTGGCGTGATTATTCAGGTTTTAGTGGTGGTTGAGTTGTGTGCCAAGTTGTCCATGGTTGTGGGCTGCTGGGCTGGCAAGCCTGTGCATAAGGGGATGAATTCGCCCTTCATGGATGTAATGCATGGGAAAGGTGGTTCTTTGCGGTTGGTTGCGGCGTTGGCGATTTCGCTTTGTGTGGCGGTTCCGTTGTTGTGGTTTGCTGGTTGGTTTGTAGGCGTGGTGGCTGTGATGGTTGCGGTTTTAGCTGGCGGCGTGATGGTTGCGATTGCTCATCGGCATTTTGGCGGAGTTACGGGCGATGTTTTGGGTGCGACTAACGAGATTGTGCGCATGGTTGTTGTGGTTGTTTTGTTGGCGATGCTGTGATGAAGGTTACTGCGTTGGTTATGGCTGGCGGCAAAGGCACGCGGATGCAGCTTTCGGAAGAAAAACCATTGTTGCAGGTGGGTGGGAAACCAGTCATCGCGCACGTTTTGGCAGCGTTGAAAGACGCAAAGAAAATCAGCGGCGTTGTGGTTGCGGTTAGTGATTTTACGCCTAAAACTGCTGAGTATCTTGCGCGGTTTCCTGTTCGGGTGATTAAAACTCCAGGCAAAGAGTACGTTTCTGACATGGGCTTTGCGGTTCGGGCGTTGGGGTTGGAGACTGTTTTGGCGATAGCGGCTGACTTGCCCCTCATCACGGGCGCGATAATCGATGACATCGTAGAAAATTATGTGGGTTGTGGGAAGGCTGCGTTGGCAGTTGCAGTTCCCTTCGAAGTCCGCGAACGTCTTGGTTTAGGTGCTGGTTACGCTTTTGACTGGCACGGCAAACAGGTGGTTTACGCTGGGATAAATGTGAATGATGGCAGGCGAATTGACGAGGATGAGCTGGAGCAGGAAATCTACGTCTTAGACAAGGCTGAAGTGGCTTTGAACATAAACACCGTGGACGAGCTTCGGATAGCTCAGGAAGAGTTCGCTAAAGCCTCCAAACGTGCAGTCTGAGAAACTTTTTGTTTTGTTTTTTGTTTGGTTGTTGTTGGTGGGTGGTTGCTTGTTTTCATCTACTTCTTGGGGTTTGTTTTGTTGGTTGTGTTTTGTTGTTTGGTTGGTTTTTGGGGTCTGTGTGGTTGTGCAGATAGTAAAAAGCAGATACGTAACCTGTGAAGTGCGCCAGAAACCACAGAAGCCCTATTGCTCTGCGAGACCTACCCCCCTCTATTTATAGAATCTACTGAGCAGAGAACCCGCAGGCAGAACCCACCATTCAGCGTTGAAACCCACAACCGTCTTCGGCAAACGGCTAAACATTATTTTCCTGTGCAGTGGGCTATGGCCGAATCAGCCCAGAAAAACTTCTCTCTACCTCTTTTGCATCCACCCCCCCAAAGTAACACCTGATACTGTATCCTCCTCTGAAAAACCCAAAAGACCACACCCACCTTAAGAACCCTCACGAAATTTAGCAATTCACAAATTTACAAAGAAATTTACAATTTTACAACTGACTGCAGATTTAGGAGATTATCCTTATCCGCTTCTTCGTAACAATAACCAGACGATTCTGCACTTTGCTCAAATCTACTTTCCTGTGCGCTACATCTAAGACTTCTATAATGTTCTTTGGCGTTGCAGGCTTAGCCCTAACAACAATAACCCCAAACTTACCCTTCAACAGGTTATGGTAAATTTGAGCAAAATCCGTATCCAAAGTAAAAACTGTCAAGTTGTTTTGCTGGGCATACTCTGCCACGACCTTATCTTTTGCACCTTTAAGGTTGACTTCCGAGACATCAATTGTGCTGAAGCCTTTCTTGTTTAGCCATTCCCTGACGCTTTTAGGCACGTTTTCATCAAGCAGCATTTGCGCCAAGAGCTTTTACGCTCCCCACTTTAAAGTGGAACTGTGACTTCGCGCTCTAGACACTTAGAAGCATACAGCAGTGCAGCTTTGATGTCGTCTTTTTTGAGCTGCGGATATTCTGCGAGAATCTCTTTTTCGCTCATGCCGTTGGCTAACAGTTCAATAATAAAAGACACCGCTATCCGAGTCCCCTTTATGACGGGTTTCCCAACGAGAATTTCAGGGTCAACAACCACCCTGCTCAAGAGTTTCTCCACTCAAACCACCAAAGCTTATCGCATTCGCTGTGTAGCACTAATGCTGCACCAGTGTATTATAACTATCTCAAAAAGCAACATACCCACAAAGAAACCAACCCCACCATAAGAACCCTCACGAAATCTAGCAATTCACAAATTCACCAATTTACCAACAAATATACAACTATACAAATTTACACTCAAACAAAACTATGCAGCTTTAACCTACCCTCTATAAATAACATCGGAAGACTTTTCCGATTCTTCCTATTTCATTTTGCGGTCACTAATTAGCCTATTGTAGGCAGTTGCTTAAAAAAAGATGGATGAATGTTCTATTACGTAAAATGGAAAAAATGTGTTAAGGTCATAAGTCTCTGAATTCTTTAAAAACTAACAATGCAATTTGGTAAAGAATGATGTAAAAGAAACTCGTTGTAATCCACAACATTGTCCACACAGTTGGCTGGTCGAGAGTTAACGCGTCAACAAAATAACCATGCACAGAAAACATCAGCAAACTTAACGGCGCAAGAATTAGCAAAAATCGTTTAATTGAGTTTTTTTCAATTTCTCTCGCCTCAAACGTAAAGAAACCAAAAACCACTGCATTAGCTGTTAAAATTCCATTGACTATTGTTGGGTTAACTGTTGCTGAAAAATCTATTTTAAAACCCTGAGTGCCCATAACAGTGAATCCCATTGCAAGGAAAAGGAACAAAACCTCTAAAATACTCAAAATAATAAAGTGGGAATTGTCGGAAATCTCTTTTCTGATATCCAATTGTGCAAATCCTTCTTTGCTTGTTCTATTGATATGGTGACTGTTTAAAAGACTTCTGACCATCGGAAAAGAGGCACATATGTCAGCTCCTCTGAGCTAAACCAAAATTGGGATTCACCCACCAGAATGCAGGGCAATTTTGAAAAAGGTTCTGAAACATTTTCGAATCGATTCCCATTACGAAAATGAGCGGGTTAAGATAGGCTTCTGCGAGAAAGAAAAAAATGAGTTTTTGAAACTGTTTGTAGGGCTTTTCTAATGGAATTCTAAAGCGTTCTGGAAAGAGCTTCAATTTTCAGTGCTATTTTTTAACATAGTTTTTCTAACCAGTATTTCCAGATGGTGGGGGGTGTCGGAAGGGCTAATTTCTACGCTTTTTGTGCTCTTACGCCAAAAGATAATGCTCATAACGACCAAAGCAATTATGACCGCAACAAGACAACCTGTGGCAACCCAAAAGGCAGACACTAAATCAAAATTTGTATCTGCTCTTGCTAAATCGTATGATACTGAAGCCCAAATATTACCTATCGTTCCAGCTATAAGCCCACTACTAAACCGTAAAAGAAAATGAAGCTGTCAAAGGAGTGCTTTTTTTCTCCATTTTGTAACCCGCTTCTGTATTGTGCGCTATGCAGTTTCAAGATTTGTTCCAGAGCTATTTTTTTAGAAGTGCCATACAGAAAACAGAAAATCTGGGAAGGCGGCATCTTATCGTGGGAAAAGATGTTGTTCTAAGTACTTGTTATACTCAGACATATCGGAAAGAATGACGAACCCTTTTTGCCAAAGAGATTGAGAAATTAGCTGTAAATTGCTCTTATCCCACGGCTGGCATATATTCGCATAGTTATGTCTGCTTGTCCATCATCAAGTCCCAACTCTTTAAGAAGAAGAGCTATCACCATAAATCGAACTTTTTCTGTTAAAAACATCAGTTCCTTATCATCGACATGGTTTTGTGCAGTAGGGTCATAGTGAGTATAGTAGTTTCTTGTGTCAACGAACTTTGAGATAAATGCCTGTTCATCATCCAAGAATACGTTAAATATTGCTTGGAACTGGGCACACAATTCTTTTGTCCTTTTTCTAAGCGATTTTCTGTTCCAGTATTGTACTTTGCCCCTAAACTCTGTTTGATTCTGTTGAGGAAAACGAGTTACGATTGCGTCAATCCCATCTATATTCCTATTAAACAATTCGTCAATGACTATTCTATTGTCAAATCTTCGGCTGTGGTAAGCTTCTATCGCTTGCGATAGCCCAAGGAATTCAGTAACTGGGTAAAGCTTTTGTTCCTTGGTCCCGAAAAACAATTGATAGACAGGCGCAAGTTCGTTAGTAATTTTGAGCCAATTCCCAAAGATATTTACCATCTGCTTTTCTATTTCACTATACTTAATTGGTGAACCATAAGCGGCATATGCATGATGCTGCTCCGCAAGCTTTTCACCCATCGTGTAGGCACTAAGAATATTAACCCTTTCCCAAGGCTGTGCCCCTGATACTTCACCTTTTATGCTTAGAATTGAAATGTCATCACCAATAGCAAACCAAAGGAAATTCTTCATATGGTAAATCATGCGAAATAGGCTGTCGTAGTTTTCTTGCTCAAAAGGTTCAACTATGAACAAGGCATCTCTACCGAAAGAGTCCTTATAGCCGTCATGTTGTCGTGTAACTACACCTCTTATGGTCAGTCTATAGTTATTAACAACAAATTCGTTTGGAACATTTTTCGGAACCCGTAGAATATACTCTTGTTCGGTTTCTTCATTTTTAGAGGTGTTAAAGACCCTTCCACCTAACCAATCCCTGAGATGAGAATATTTCACTGATAAACGTGTAAATTTAATGTCCTCTCTCCGAGGAAAGTGCCCGCCTTCACAAAGATAGCCAGCATCAAAATTACTATATTGGTAACTTCCCATACCTCTAACACTAAGAGTGCTTGTACCTAAGGTAAAACAGCGAACAAGGGTAATCTTCTTTCCTTTACAATCACCCAAAATTATTGGAAAAAATTCTTCGCCCTCGCTATCACCAAACATGCCGTTTAGCGATAACGTGGGGTTCTGTCCGTAGTCGTAGGTAATCTTCCCTGATATTTTCTCGTCGGGTGTTTCAGGTAGCCACCATACGCCTTCATATTCAAGAGCAGGCAAATTCACCCAAATCCATTTACCATTAGTGATAACTGTTTCTTGGTTTCTCGCAGGTTCTTTTCTGTTAGCTCCACGTCCCAATATTTGAAGTCATGAAGCTTTTAATTTTTGCGTTATTTCACGTAGTTTTTTGAAAGGGCAGTAAAAGAAATAGGGTAGTTATGCAATTTAATAGATATGGATGAGAAACGAAAAGAGGGGTATGTTACAGGATTACTCTTCTTACTAATCTTCGGCATCTTTTTACCAACTTCAATTAGTACTGGTTGGAATACAACAGGTCAAATATTTGGGATTATTACTGCCGTTTTTGGAGTATTAGGGTTTGGAAGTTTATGGAAACCCGATTCAATTGGAGCAGTCGCATCACAATTGTTGAAAAATCTTGCTAAAAATACTGAAGAAGGGTCAGATTCGCACGATAAACAAATACAGAAAAAATCCTCTGGAATCCAAGTTATGTCACACGACCAATCAAACGTTAAAATTATTGTTCATTCAGGAAAAAAAGGACAAACAGAGAATTCACCAGAAGAAGAGGGAGAACAAAAAGAAATTCTCCGCAAAGAAACAATAGAAGTAAGTCCTTCTGCCAGTTATTATTATGAATTTGAATTCTCTAAAGGAGACAATTTAAAAGGAGAAATATCATCCACCAGCCGAATAGATGTTTACTTCATGGACGAACTCAATTTTGATAAGTGGAATAGAGGACGCAAATATTTTGAACCTGAAGATAGCAACGAAGCCGTTTTAGAGACTAACATTGATTATGAGGTTCCCAAAAGGGGAACATGGTACATGATAATTGAGAACAACGGAAGAAAATCAGCTACAGTGAAAGTTCTATTATATTAGAAAATAAAGGGAAAACCACACACCTCATTAGGTTATGGGTCTTCATTCTGTCTTCAAGTGTTTGCGTCTCTTCGCCATATATACACGTAATTATTGTGTTAGTTATTAGTTATTGCTTGTTTGTTGTTTTTTGTGTTTGTGGTTATCCAGTTGGTTAGGGTTATTTTGTTGGTGTTGTAGTGTTTTTCTGCGCTTACTATGCCTCTGGCTGCTAGTCGTGCGAGTACGCGGTGGGTTTTTACTCTGGTCATGCCTGTTTTCCATCGGATGTCTTTTTGGAGCATGGTGCCTTCTTTGGCTTCTGCGAGGGCTTGAACAACCTTTTTCTCGTCTTCGTTTAGGACTCGTAGTACTGCGTCCAGCGTCTGGCTCTGCTTTGCCTCCGCCGCATCTTTTTTGGGTTTAGCGGTTTTGATTTCTGGGAAAGCCACCATGTACCCCACAGCCACCAACGCAACCGCAAGCGGAACCGCAAAAACCACAAGCCAAACCGAACCCAAACCCGAACTTTGCGCGCCCGCAGCGCCTTGAGCACCAAACCCTCTACCCGCACCTCCGCTGCCTCCACCAAACCCGTCTTCATAAGAGAACATGACCAATCCAGCTGTGCTCACCAAAACTAGCGCGATTACGGGGATTAGGAGGGCTTTTCGCATGTTTCATCCATGAAATATACGTTTCAATGGGCTTATAAGGTGTTTCAGTTTTTGAAACGCTTCGTTACAGCCAACAACTAAACCGCCCCGCCACATTAGGTGCTTGTTGAAGATTGGAGGTGAAAAAGAATGAACAAGAAAAAACTCGTCCTGATGGGTAGTGTGATGCTGGGCTTAGCGCTTGTATCTTTGATGGTTGCGGTACCTGCCCTTGCACAAAACGGCGCGCAAAACGGACAAACTCTGCAGACTGGGGAACAGCAACAACTGCAAACCCAAGAC
This sequence comes from Candidatus Bathyarchaeota archaeon, assembly GCA_937873375.1. GTDB lineage: Archaea > Thermoproteota > Bathyarchaeia > Bathyarchaeales > Bathycorpusculaceae > JADGNF01. The sequence continues at coordinate 31,864 of CALMWK010000164.1, read as the reverse complement.
TGCGACGAAAACTGCACCTGCAACGGAACCCAAACAGGAGAAACCCTGAAAATTCAAGAACGTCTGCGGACACAAGAATGCTCAAACAAAAGCGCCTCAAACGGCACCCAACTCACAACTGGCAATGCCACTCAAGCTACAGCGGGCAACGCCCAAGACGCAGAGCAGAACACCTTTGAGTACCAGTACCGCTACAGACACGGCTCACCCTAAACGCCTAACAGAAACTTCGCAGCCCACAAACTCTCTCTTTTTTAATTCCCCAAATTTCTCAACACAAACAGACCCTACGGTAAAACAAAAAAACAAACAAAAAAGAAGAAAAAAATGGTTTACTAAACTTTTACGCCGTATTTTTTGGCTAACTCTGGGTCTTCCCGCAGAACTTTAGGTATGTAGTTGCATGCTGGGTCAGACTCAAACAAGTCACCAGTGTAGTACTCAGCGCGTGTTCGGCAGCCACCGCAAATTTCGCGGTACTCACAAATTCCGCATCTGCCCTTGATGTTGCTCTTGTCACGCAGCTTCAGGTGCAACTCACTTTTCTGCAGGTCATTCCAAACAGCGGTAAGCTTCTTGTCCATAACGTTGCCCAAACGGTAGTCCTCATGGAAACCACAGGAGCGATAATCACCGTTCTCAGTAACACTGACATAGTTGCCGCCTATAGTGCACTTGCCAAGGAAGCCATTTTCAAACCAGTCCCAGAAATCAACAGGGTTCCGCTGACGCACAATTCTCGCGTAGAAAGGCGCATAAACATTAATTTTAACTCGCCCCATCAACTTGGTCTGCAAGTCATAGATTTCGTTGAACGCCTCTTCGTACTGGTCGGCTGTCGGAGCCAAATCAGGCATGTTACTGCCAGCTCTACCCACAGGCACCAAGTTATGATAAACCATCATCCGCGCTTTGTATTCCTCTGCCAACATCGCGGGGTGCGCCATGTCCTTAATGTTATACTTGGTCATGGTTGTAACGATGCAGTCCAAAATCCCGTTCTCAGACAACTTCTTCATAGCAAACAAAGCTTTATCATAGCTACCTTTGCGCCGAATAATGTCGTTGGATTCTCTGTTGCCGTCAACGCTGACCGCAGTGTGCACCTCATACTTCGCAAGCTTATCCAGCCTCTCTTGGTCAAAAGCAAATCCACTAGTGATGAGGCTAACTTCCATGCCATACTCTTCTTTAGCATACTTTATGACATCAAAAATGTCCTGCCTCACCAACGGCTCCCCACCGCTTATTCCAAACCATGGAGAACCAAACTCATGAATTTCATCAACCATCTTCTTGGCTGCGTTAGTGTCTAACTCGGTATCTTTGGCGTACTCAGGCGTGTAACTGCAATAAAGACAGCTACCAACACATCTTCGGGTACACCGCCAAGTTACCATGTATAGAGGTGCTTTTGTACTAGGCATTGCGTTTGCCATCAAACTCACAGCAACACTTAGACGAATCTTTGCGATATAAAATTTCCTATTGTCCACGACTGTTCCTCCCGTACACCCAAAGACCAGTTTCTGTTCTCCCACAAGAACACCCAACCCCCAACCAACACCCCACAACAAAAAACCCCACCACCCAACCTTCCCCACACAGAAAAACTGTACACACATTCCTGCTTAATCCAAACCATAAAAAACACCACAATTGCGCCAACATTGACGTTTTCCACTGCCAAATTAGAAAATCTTATAAACCAAACGCCCTAACGTTTTGACAGATTCCAACCAAAAAGGAGATTATGTTAAAGATGTCAAAACCAAAAGAATACTCGGCAATGACAAAAGACAAACTAATGCTCTACACACTCATCGCACTTATCGCCATCACCGTCGTATCCGCCATTTTGTGGTACCCAGTCACCCCCACAAACCTCATGACAGGGGAAACAAGCCTAAACCTAGGCCTCACCGTAATCCTATGCGCCCTCATATCCGTGGGTGTTGCAGTAGGAATCGACGCTCTCTTCTACAAACTCGTCTCAGACAGCCCACTAAACCTCATGTCCGCAGCAGTCTTCGGTCTAATTGTCACCCTCTCATACAGCCTCGGCCTGCCCTCAATGAATACCGAAATCGGCCTACCCGTCGTCGCCCCAGGAGCCTTCATCTACGTAGCTTTGATATCCCTAGTCGGCATGGTGCTGTTCAAAAAACTCATGGGACGAAAACTCGTAAACCCAGCCGCAGCAGCAAAAATGCTCGTCTTGCTTCCGCTCTTTAACGCAGTGTTCATCGCTGTAGACCACCTCAAAACAGGTATGCTCGGCGTACCTGCATTGGCAGGCCCAATAGGTGCAGGCATACTACCAGTAGGCGGTAACGGTCTGGCTTCCTTCTCCAGCTACCTACAAGGCTGCTATGCCAACCCAGCTTTAATGTCAAGTCCCCCAGACGTAACCTACCTGATGATAGTGGAAAAGTTCCACGGCTGGGTAGGCGGAGCATCAAGCATCGCTGTCATAGTCGCAGGTATAGCACTATTCATCGTCGCACGCAGATTCATAAAATGGAGAATCACCCTCGCATACTTCGCCTCCATAGCAATAATGTCCGTACTCATGTCCGTAGCATTCGCAGACACAGACATGACCACCAGACTCCTCTTCGAAGTCTTCATCGGCAGCTCCATCTTCCTAGGCTTCTTCATGGCAACTGACCCCGCAACCACCCCAATCACCTACACTGGTCAACTGATATTCGGTGTCGGCTTAGGCGTACTCACCGTACTAATTCAAACAGGCATGAACTTCTTCGGCGGCTCCATACTAGCACTCATCATCATGAACCTAACCGTTTCAAAGCTAGACCAAATCGGCAAACTCAAACCCCGCACCGAAAAGAAAGAACCCAAACTACCCAAAGCCAAACAATTCCCAGCTGAAAAAGTCAAAGAATACCAATGCATGAGATGCGGCGCCTGCATGCGCGTTTGCTGCCACAACCTCAGCCCAATCCTCATCAAGCAAGCACTTGACAAACAAGACTTCGACACCCTAGCAAAACTACACGCCGACTACTGCACAGGCTGCGGTCACTGCACATTCATTTGCCCAGCAAGACTAGACCTGCGAAAAAGCGTCCTCACAGCAAAAGGAATGTTGCGTCAGGAGTAAACTGCGCAACTCACTTCCTAACTTTTCTTTTCCTTTTTATCAACTAAGCTTGACCTGTTTTCCAACCTGAATTCATAAAACACCCCAAAACCTGCCGCTTCTACCCTCTCAGCAGAACCGTGTATGTTGATTTAAGGCATTAAATTTATAAACGCGCCTAAACGTATAGACATTAACGAGTGAGAAACATGGAAACAGAAAAATTCAAGCTAAAAGACATCGCGTATGGCTTAGTAGTACCAGTGCTCGTCGGCTTACTTATCGTTGCTTTCCCCGCTATTCTTCGCCCCGCATTAGACAGCTGGTTCCCAGTCGCAGACATGTGGACTGGCGCCGCAGGCTCAGACTGGGCCTTCCTCACAGTCATATTCACACACGGCTTTGCTCAAATGGTCATGTTCAGCATCCCGCTACTCTTAGGTTTACTCTGGAACAAATGGGCTGGAGGCGCTGCAGGCTTCATAATGGGCACACTATACTATCTAGGAATGGCTGGCTACAACACAATCTTCAGTGCACAAATCAGCATACAAGGCTACCAAATGCTCGGTCCTGACTATGTTACTAGTATGGGTATGTCCGCTAATGACTTGCTACCCAATCTCTATGCAGACCCAAGCTTCATCGGAAACTACATCGTAGTCGGAATACTAATTGGCTACGTAGCAGGCGCACTAAACAATGGCTCATACAACTTCAAACGCATGTTAGGCGCAGGTTTAACCATTTCAATAATATGCGGTATACTGCAATTCGTCTTCAACTACACAATCTCATACGGCGCATGGATGACACAAGGCAACCCTGGCGATGCACTCTTCAAAATAATGCTGCCCATGATACTCCTTGGTGTAATCGCACCAGTCATTGCTAAAGTAATGACGTGGTACGGGCTATCCCCAAGGAAAGTTTAGCCAACAAGTCTTCCTTTTCTTTTTTCCTTTTTTAGTTCAAAGTTTTCTCTGTAACGTGTTTATCCAAAATTCTTAACTGCCGTTTCTCAGGTTGCCTGATAAGCTACGCTCACCTGTTTTCATGCAATAAACTAAAAAGTGAAAAGAAAAAATTGTTTAGTTGCTGGCGGGTTTTTGGGCGAATTCCCAGGCTATGTTGCCCTTCCAAACTTCGCCCTGCTTGGTTATGCGGACTTCTTTGTCGTCAATCTCAATCAAGCCTTTTTCCTTCAGATTTTTCAGCTGCTGGGGAAAAACGTCTTCGGGCAGTTTCCCGAACTTCTCCATGAACTCCTGCTTGCTTACAGGCAACCGCAAGTAAAGTCTGCTCATTTCGCGGCTCATCATGTCCTCGTCAGTGGACTCGGAAAGCCTGTGTATGGGCAGTTTGCCCGCTTTGACTGTGGACATGTAATCGTTTACGTCTTCAAGGTTGCTGTAGCTAAACCGTTGCATATAGCCCATGAAGCAGCCTGCGCCTGTGGTTAAAATTCCGCCCCATGGCCAGCCGTTGAGGCAGTTTTCGCGCATGTGCCACTCAACGCGTGAGTAGCGGTCGTGTCCCACTGCTTTGTAGCCTGCTTCGGTTAGCATTTTGTAAGCTGCAAGGTACATTTCTTTCTCGTATTCTGCATCGCCCTGAGGCGGAGATATTCCTCTCTTAATCATGGTTTCAAGTGGCGTACCTGGATCAACGTGCAGTGAGTAAGCGTCAACTTCCACATCTAGCTCTATGGTTTTCTTTAGTGTGTTTATCCAGCTTTCCATGGTTTGGCCTGGAAGGTTGTACATAAGGTCCACACAAACGCACAAATCCAAATTCCGCGCGTGACGTATGGCTTTCTCCACATCCGCCGCGCTATCAGGCAAACACAGCATCTTCCTGAGTTTATCGTCGAAGGTCTGCGCGCCCATGTCCATCTGGTACACGCCGTAAGCGGCAAGTTTGTCGATTTTGTTGAGCGCCAGCGTCTTTGAGGAGCCTGTGACTTTGATGAAGTACTCTTTGCTTGTGGTGAAGCGTTCTTTGCAGAAGTCTATGAGGTCAATCATCTGCTCAGCTGAGAGAACGCTGGGGGTTCCGCCGCCCAAAACTATCTCGTCGAATACGCTGGTTTGCACATATTTGGTTTTGGCGTACATTTCCAGCTCTTTCTTGAGCAGTTCCAAATAGTCGCCTAGTTGAACTTTGCTGGAGGCTGTGGTGGGGAAGTAGCAAAAAGCACATCTAGAGTCACAAACGGATATCCACGGTTGCAGCTCCATAAGCCTGCCTGTTGTGTTTTCGGTTTCTAGGAATTCCATAAATGCTTTGTAAGTTTCAGGTTTTATGTCTGGATAATCCCTGTAGGTGTAGGGTGGCCAGTTTGTTCTTTGTTCATAAGCTTCTGATTGGGGTGCTTTTGTCATTCTTGAAGCCTCAAACGTTCAGCCTTGAAAAGAGGTTTGAATGTGTAATAAAGTTTCTGTTAAACAGTCCAGCTTCCTAAACTTTCTTTGGAGACGTGAAACTGTGGCGTAATGGGTTTCTGCAAGTGTTTGTTCCCAGTTTATTTTTAGGGTTTGCTGCATAAGTTTAAGTATCACTTATCCTGAAACCAATTCATCCAAATCAAGGTGAAGAAAACAGTGGAGAACAAGGCCAAGTGGGCATTCAAAATAGGCTTGTTCATAGTCGCGCTAACTTGGTTCTCCTATACAATGTACAAGTTCGGCGCAACCGTGCTCAACCTGACCGACGTACCCTTCACAGACATGCCCGGGTCAGTTGGTTTCGGCTTCAGAGCAGCCGCAAGTTTCATGGCCTTAATTGTCACCATACTCTATCTGGTTAAAAGAGGATTATCCACTTGTGAAGTCGTTACTTCTTTTAGATGGATTGTTCTGCTTGAAGCCGCGTACTGGGCGCTTTTCTTTCCCGCTGGCATCTGGGGCTTCAACTTTCAAAGTGTTCTGTACTCACGCGATTTCTTCATAATCGAAGCGGGATTGCCCTGTCTAGTAGAAGCCCTCGTCATGCCGACCGTGTTGGTTGTGTTGTTTTTCAAAATAAGCCCAAACAAGCCTGCCCAAGGCGCCATAAAGTGGGGCTTGATTGCGGCTGTTGCGCACTTGTTCGTGTTCTGGTTCAACTATACTTCGCAGTGGTGGAGCGAAATTTTCCTGCAAGGCACAGCCCTAATCACTAATTCACATGTGTACACTGTCGAATTTGCACTAACCGTTGTGGGGCTGCTCTTAATTACAGTGTATGCTGCCGTTTACGCAAAGAACTCCTCAAAAGCAAAAACGTTAGGTGAACTTAACCTGAGAAAAGCAGGCTTAATCGTGACTGGGTTGGGGTTGTACTTTGATGTCCTATTGCTTCTGTGGTTATTGTTCGGAGATATGGGCGGGTTGACTGTGTGGCCAACGTTCGCGGTGCTTCATAACGTTGATTTGTGGATGGCGACTCTGCCTCTGGTTGGGATGCCTTTGCTTTTCTCCAAAAAACTTAGTGCCCAAGCTGACAGCATAAAAAAGAAAAGAAATTTTGAGTAAAAATTTTAATGGAACTTTGCCATGATTCGCCACAGCATATAGTTCACGGCAGTCCGCGCCATTATCTTGCTGTAAAAGTTCCCCTTCAAGTAACCCTTCGAAATCTGTCGAAACACGTACTTTGGCGTGTAGAAGCTATTGTAGAACTTTGTCCGCATTTTGCTGTACTCATCCGAAGCCAAATTAGGGTTTTCAAAAATGGGGTTCATCGTGTTATACTTGGTCCAGTCGTTCGTCATCTTCCACCCATTTTTCTCCACCAACGCGCGAAGTTCTGTGCCTGGATATGGCGTAGCTATGCACAGCCAAGCATCATCAGGTTCAATTCTACGCATCAAATCCATGGTTTGCTGCATGGTCTCTTTGGTTTCACCTGGATAACCGATAATTGTGGAAACCGCGACAAACAAGCCTTCTTTTTTTGCCCATTTAATGGCTTTTTCAGCCTGTGAAAGCTCAAATTTCTTGTGCACTGCATCCAGGATTCTTTGGCAGCCCGATTCCACACCGAAGGAAACTTCGTTGCAGCCTGCTTTGTGCATTTTAGCTAGAATTTCTTCTGAGACTGTGTCCACGCGGGTTTGGCAGCCCCATGGCAGACCTATTTTTCGCGTGATGAGTTCGTCGCATATGTCGAGTATGCGTTTCTTGTCCAGTGTTAAGGTGTCATCGTGGAAGCTTATGCCTTCAGCGCCGTACTCACTTTTAAGCCACTCCAACTCGTCTACAACGTTCTTTGGGCTTCTTGCACGAAATTTCGCGCCAAACATTTGGCTGGCGACGCAGAAGCTGCATTGGAAGGGGCATCCTCTACTGCTCATTATCGGCAGGAAATTTTTGCCTGTAATCTTGTACTTGTCCATGGGCAAAAACTTGTAGGCTGGTCTCGGAAGCGCATCCAAGTCCTCAATAAAGGGTCTGTTGCCTGTTTTGACAATTTGACCCTTGTTCCTAAACGTTATACCCTGAGTTTTCGGCAAACTTTTGGGGTCAGCATTGTTCTCTGCAAGTTCCAGAAGCGTGAGTTCGCCTTCACCGCGCACAACAATGTCAACAGCGTTTTCTTCGGTGAGGATTTGGCTGTCGGCGAAGGTGGCGTGTGGACCGCCCATGATGACTTTGCTGTTGGGGCAGGCTTCTTTTGCTGTCCGTGCAGACTCCAACGCTGAAGGTATGGTGGCTGTCATGGAGGCTATGCCGATGATGTCGGGCGCGAAAGAGGAAAGTTCGGCTTTTAGGTTTTCTTGGGTGAAGCCACATGCAGGGCAGTCTATCACTTTTACTTCGTAACCGTTTTGGTCCAGAACCGCGGCTAGATAGCTTAAGCCGATGGGTGGGAAAAGTGGATGATGATATTCTCTTTCAAGATGTGGAGCAGTTACTAACGCAACTTTTGCTTTTTTGGTTTGGTTCATTTTCCTCTCTTCCCACTTGACAAGTGAATTGTGACGTTCGCCATTTCCTTAAGCGTCTTGCTTGGCTTGGGAATGGTTGACTGATTTGACGTTAAACTCGTTTATAAGTTTTGAGCGAACGATGCTGCAACCTAGACTTTGGAGTTGCCCTGCTGTTTAGCGTGTGGTGCCCAAAGAAAAAATGGTGTTGGGTGCCTACTTTTTGCGTAGGCTCTCTGGGATGTAGGGGCACGCGGGGTCGGATTCGTACATGTCGCCCGTGTATGCGTATGCTCTGTTTCGGCATCCTCCGCAGATTTCTCGATATTCGCAAACTCCGCATTTGCCCTTGAGGACATTTCTGTCTTGGAAGCTGCTGTAGAATTTTGATTTGCGTATGTCCTGCCAAGCTTCTTGGAGGCTTTTGTCTCGGATGTTTCCCAGCAGCATGGGTTCGGAAGGCGTCAAATCCGTGTAGAAGCAAGGAATCAAGTCGCCGTTTTCGGTTACGCTCACGTAGCCGCCGAAGGCGAAGTAGGTGCATTTGCCGTGGAACTTGTGCTCGTACCACTCGTCAAAATTCGGAATGTTCCGCTGCTTAACCACACGCGCGAAGTGTGGGCAGTGGACGTGAATTTCAAATTTGCCCTCGTACTTTGTGGTTAAGTCCCAGATGTGATTGAGAGTCCACTCATACTGTTCAGGAGAAGGCGCCAAATCCATGGTTACTTTGGCTCTGCCGCTGGGAACCAAATGGTTAAACCAGACAAAGTTGGCGTGGTACTTTTCAGCTAACTCGCAGACATGGTCCAAGTGCTGGTAGTTGATGGTTGTGATTGCGCATGCTAAGCCGTTCAGGATTTTACCTTTAGACAGCTTTTCGATGGCGGCAAGAGCTTTCTTGTAGGAGCCTTTTCCCCTTAGCTGGTCGTTGATTTCTTCTGGTCCGTCGATGCTGACGCTTGTCCACACTTGGTTTTTGACCAAGTTATCATAAATTGCGCCGTCAACGAATACGCCGTTTGTTAAGAGGCAAACGTTAAGACCCTTGCTTTTGGCGTAGTTGACTATCTCGAAGATGTCGGGTCGCGTGAGGGGTTCGCCGCCTTTTATGCCAAACCACCGCACGCCAAACTTGTGCACCTCATCAACCAGATGCAGCGCTTCTTTTGTGGTTAATTCTCGGGGAGATTTTGCGCCTGTAGCGTCAACGTTGCAATATATGCATCGGGCGTTGCAGGCTCCGGTGGCTCTCCAAGAAGTCATAAGCAATGGACCTTTATCTGTCAAACAAGAATTCCCCTTTTAGTGTCCTGAATTTTACATCGTTTACCAATGAGAGTCAGCCTAAAAAAGATTTTGCGGTCACCCATACAGTCTCTTCTTTTAGCTAAACTTGCAGAATAACCCTTTTTACTATGGTAAAGTCAGATTTTTCGCCCAATCGATGGAGCCGCCAGAATGCCGCCCAACAACCCAACACGCCTTACTTTTTGTTTTTGGGAAAGGTTTATAGTGAAATCCAATGTTATCAACCTATACTGAGGGACAGGGGAACCGACGTATGACCTGCCACAACAGATTCTTTGAGGTTAAGAAATGAAAACTAAACTTCTTTCTACGTTCGTGATAGCTCTTTTATTGATGTCTTCAAGCATAACCTTGTTCCAAAGCTTCGGACAGACTGAAACGCCAACCACCAACAGCAACCTGCTTCAGTACGAATGGCCCCAACTGCAAGGCGACTCATCTTTCAGCCGCTTTTCAGCTGGACCCGCCCCTGAAGCCCCCGACATCATGTGGAAAACCAACATAACAGGCATACAAAGCTACGTCTCCGCGTTCAACGGCAAAATTTATGTGACAACAAAAACCGCGGTTTTCGCCCTAAACGAAAAAACAGGCGGCGTCGTCTGGAGCACCACTCTTCCCGCGATTGGACCGTGGCCAGCCGTTTACAAAATCGACAACACGCACATGGTTGCTGGAAGCAGCTGCCTTAATCCTGAAACGGGGGACATTATCTGGACTAGCGCTGAATTTTCGGCTTCTTCCTCACCGCTTTTCACCAACAACGTTTACAGCCCCGAAGAAAAAATGTTCTACATCAAAGCCGATTCGTACATTCAGGCGTGGAACTTCTCTAACCCCCAGCAGCAGCCAACCTTAGTTTGGGAAACCTACGTTTCGGGCAGCGGTTTGGTTGGTTCAGGAATACAGTACGGCGACGGCAAAGTTTTTCCAGGGTCCTTTGAGTCTCACCAAGTAGCATTGGACGCGAAGACAGGCGCGGTTTTGTGGGACACAAACACTATGGGCGCGATGCTTTTCTCAGGAACCTACTACGACGGCAAATTCTTCAGAGGCGGCACCCACGACAACACGCTTTACGCGTTTAACGCAGACAATGGCGAAATCTTGTGGACTTATAACCCTGGCACCGAGGGCGGCTACTTCTGCACTGGAACCGCAGCCGCTTACGGCATGGTTTACGAACCCAACAAAGACGGGAACCTGTATGCCATTGACGCTGACACTGGCGCTTTAGTTTGGAAATACAAAGGTCCAGGCACCTTAATGTTCCCTGGGAACGCCGCAGTTGCTGATGGCAAGATTTACGCCACAACTGGTCAAGATGTATCGTATGGTGAAGAGTATGGTGCATCTGAGTTTGCCTGCCTTGACGCTTACACGGGACAAGTTTTGTGGAAGTTGCCCATCGAAGCGTTTGCTCCCAGAGAATCCGTTGCCATTGCATATGGTAACTTGTACTTGATTCCCGCCAACGTGACCGCGGCGGTTGACACAATCTCAGGGTCAGAATACTCCACAGCTAACCAAATTTGGGCTATAGGCACCACAGCATGGTCCATGTGGCGACACGACCCCGCGCACTCCGCGACTGGTCAATCTGGCCCCACAAACTTGGTTTTGCGCTGGAAATTCGCCACTGAGGGGTCCGTGGTTTCTTCGCCCAGCATCGCAAATGGTGTTGCCTATTTTGGTTCTTTTGACAAAAACATCTACGCCGTTAACGCGCAAGATGGCAGTTTCATCTGGAAATTCCAAACTCAAGAACGCATCTTATCTTCACCTGCCGTGGTGAACGGTAAAGTTTACACGGGCACCGACGACGGCTACGTTTACTGTCTTAACGCTTACAACGGCAGCCTCATATGGAAAACCTACGCGGGAGGCGTCATCCCAGCCAACTTTGCGGCTTCAGTGATGTTGCGTTCCTCGCCCATAGTAGTCGGGAACAAGGTTTACGTGGGGTCGCTGGACACTAACCTGTACTGCTTAAACGCCAACAACGGTGATGTCAACTGGAAGTACCAGACCCGCGGATACATCACATCCTCTGCGGCAGTTGCTGACGGCGCAGTTTACGTTATTTCGCAGGAGCCATCTTCAGGGGTTCTCTACAAGTTAGATGCCAACGATGGCGCTCGCGTCTGGGAAAAAACGATTCCTTACAATATAGGTTTCATGGGCGGCACTGACATGCATGCCTCTCCCACAGTAGCCGACGGCATGGTCTTTGTTTCCTCAAACGCAGGAACATACTACGGGATTAACGCCGTCACTGGCAGCACCGCATGGACGTATAGCAACAATGCTTCAGAAGAGTTCATACTCTGCTCCACCGTCTACAACAGCGGCAGGCTCTTTTTGGTTGACAAATTCTCCATAGTTTGCGTTGACGCAAAAAACGGCAGTAGCATCTGGAAGGCTTACTTGGGCGATGAACTGTACGTTTCGCCTTCTTACGCCGACGAAAAATTGTACGTTGTAACTGACCAACGCCACATCTTTGTTCTCAACGCCACCAGCGGCGAAAAACTCAGTTTCTTCACCACAGGCTCCAACAGTTGGTCTGCTGCAACCATTTACGAGGGAAGAGTGTACGTTGGCAACAACGACTGGAACGTTTACTGCCTAGCCGACTACCCCGCCTTAACCAGTAGCTTAACCCTTGGGTTAGCCAATACAGCCGTTGTTTCAAGTGAACTGGTGACTGGTTTTGGTCAACTTGTACCCGGAAAATCTAATGCAACGGTGACTTTGACTTTTGTTAAGCCTGACGGCAACGCAAACAGCATCCAAGTGGTCACTTCCGCGAAGGGTGCGTTCACTTTTACTTTCACGCCCAGCGAGACGGGAACTTGGGCAGTGACTGCACAGTGGCGGGCAGACAAAAGCTACTACGCTTCCGCAACGAGCTCCGCTGTGGTTTTGACGGTGAACAGCCCGCAAACGCCTTCACCATCTCCAACAGAGTCGCCTTCGCCGTCTGTTACGCTTCCAACGCCTACGCCGTTTGAGGAGCAACAAGTTGCAGGCGTACCCATGGAGTACGTTTACATACTGTTCATTTTGTTTTTGGTCGCGGTGATTACTGTGGCTGCATATGAGTACCGGAAAAGAATCCGCCACTGAATCGTTTCTCTGTCCTTTTCTTCTTATTTGTGAAAAAGTTAAATTAGACACACTGCATGCACGGTTATTATTGGATAGTTGAAAGATGCGGCTAAACGGTATCTTCAAAAAGTGTGTACCTCGTTTTGCATTATTCTTACTGTTGATGTCGGTTTTAGCCACGGCATTTTCTCTTATGTCTCCTTTAAATGCTCAAACTTCTCAAACAGAGTTGTACTATGACAACGGAGTGGCTATTGGGGCGGGAGGTATCGGTTTTTACGGTGTTAACTTCTCTTTGCCCGCTGGAATTTCTTCGGCGAAACTGTTGGCTGTTCGTTATGCGTGGTATGCAGCAAATGACAGTTTAACTATACACATAACGGGGTCTAACTTTTCAGGAGAGATAGTGCCGCCAATGTCTACAACTTCAACAGTGGGCGCTGGTGGCTGGAACAGCTTGGATGTTTCCAGCAAAAACTTGACGGTTTCGGGTAACTTCTGTGTAGTGATAGAGACAACAGGTGAACTGAGAAATACCCTTCTGTTCGATAACTCAACTAATACTAACCGCTCGTTTTGGGGAACATCGATGAGTGGGGTGACTAAACCCAACACTTATGGCGCCTTTATGGTGCGTGTGGTGATAGAAACGTCCACTCCAATTGTAACCACTACCCCAACAGCAACTCCTGTTACCACACCATCTCCTGTTGTAACCTCAACTCCAGTCGCAACCTCAACCCCTGCTCCAACCATAAACCTAACCCCGACCCCGACGCCTTCGCCCTCAATTACCTCAACCCCGACAAATGACACGACGCAAACTCCAGAGCCTACCCAAACTGAATCGCCTACTTCTACCCTAACCTCCACGCCTTGCGTAACTCCAACAAACGCAACCTCAACAGGCACTGTTCCCGAGTACCAGATAGCCCTAATGATCATAGTTATTATCGTGGTGATTGTGGTCGCCACCCGAAGAGCCAAAACAAAAACCTAAAACCTCCCTTTGAGAGCTGCTGTTTGGATAAATGTTTAAAGTTTGAAACTTAAAAAAATTCAAAAAAGCAAAAGAGAACGTGTGCAGTATTTTAGTCGGTGTTAACGGTTTTGGGCAAGAACTTCAGCAGCTTTGATATGAGTTCCTCTCGTTTTGCCAAAACGTCACTTTTCTGGTTTTTGGTTTTGCCTATGTGTTCTTGGGAAAAATTGTACATCAAATCCACCAGTTTACTTCGTGGTGCCTTCTGCGATAACCTGTAAACTGTCTCGTCTATGGCTTCGTCTAGTGCTTTGGCGCAGTTTGCCCGCCCAACCTTTCTTCCCAGTACCCTAAAACTAATCATGGAAGTCACAAATTCGTCTGCAAGAATATCTTCAAACAGGGTTTGCTCTCTCATCCTAAAGTGAAACTCGTACTGCTGATAAATAAACGAGTGAACAAGCATGCGGACTAAAAGTTCCTTCATAGCATTGGCGGTGTCATTTTTTGATAGAAACAGGCTAATTTCAAGCGGTTTGTCTTCTTTGAGAACACCGCTGCGGCTCTTAGGCGTTTTCGTGTGTAGAAAAATAACGATGCCGTTTTGCTTGGAAGTGTTTGTAAATGTGTCACCGCAGGCGTCTTCAATTTTCCGCAGTAGCTTTGGACCGTTTTTACTCCATACCTCTTCGAAATACTCTTTTTTCTTTTTTAGCCAAACGCGGTCATTTTTTGTTTCGCCGTTCCCAATCTTGAAAGCCACAGGCGGAAAATCGTCTATTGCAATCACACCTTGTAGACATATTGTGTGTCATTGCATCTAAATTTATTCCTTATCCGCTGGATGGTTCGCGAAAATCAGCAACATTATACTTATACCTATAATGCGTTATAGAAAGTTCAAAGACACTTCACAGGGCAAACTCCATGAGCAAGCTACAATTAGCCGTCTTTAACACTCAACCCCCACTGTTTCTCGGAGGTGTTGAACGCAGAATTCTGGAAACCGCCAAACGGCTACAGAGCGAAGTGGACACGACGGTTTACAGCGGAACCAAAGCAGGCTTGCGCAAGATTACAAAACTTGACGGCGTAACAGTAGTGCCCTGTTTTAGCACCGACAGGGTTTTTCCGCTGGACAACTGGACTTTTAACCAGACACTGAAAAGAAAAGCAAACACCATAAAAGCAGACGTCTACGAGGTGCACACTGCAAGCGGCTACGGACTCTTAAGCGCTTTCAAGAAAAAAGGCGTAACGGCGGCTTCGGTGCAAACCATCCACGGGGTTCTTGCGGATGAGTATGCACAGGCAAATTTACGCGGTGGTTTATCTCTCAGGGCGAAAGTGGCTAATCTTTTCATGTGGCAGCTTGCTAAACACGAAGAGGAATCCGCAAAGAAAGCCACTTTAATTGTGACGATAAGTGAGTATTCGAAGCGCAAAATCCTTGAGCACTACAACGTGGATTCAGCGAAGATACGGCTGGTGCCCAACGGGGTGGACACGGAGCGGTTCAAGCCAAACGGCGACTGCACACGCATCAGGCAGCGCATCCGCGCAGGCGACAGGCAAGTGGTTCTCTTCGTGGGCAGGCTAATCCCCCGAAAAGGCTTAAGCTACCTAATCGAAGCCGCAAAACAAATAGTCAAAGAGCGCAAAGAAACTCTGTTTGTAATCGTTGGAAATGGTCCTCTTAAAAACCGTCTTGTTGCTGATGTGGAAGCGTTTGGGCTCGCAGATAACTTTGTCTTCATAGGAGACGTGAGCGAAAACGACCTCACCGAACTTTACAGCTGCGTTGGCGTGTTCGCGTTTCCTTCTATCCAAGAAGGGCAGGGCATAGCGTTGCTGGAGGCGCAGTCGTCTGGCGTGCCTGTGGTGGCGTTTGATGTGAGCGGCGTTGCTGAAGCCGTGCGCGATGGCGAGACGGGTTTGCTGGTGAAGCCTGGCAGCAGCGGGGAGTTGGCTGAAGCGGTTTTGAAGCTTTTGTCTGACGAGCGTTTGAGGCTTAAAATGGGTGCTAAGGGACGCGAATTTGTCAGCCGAGAGCTTTCTTGGGATGTTTGTGCTCAGAAGATGCTTAAGGTTTACCGCGAAGCCAAAGAAACCGTTTAAGTTTTGTTAGAGTCTTCTGACTGCGCTGATTAGTTTGGGCACTTTCATGCGCCACAGCAGATGGTTTAGGGCGGTTTTTGCCATGATTTTGCTGTAGAAGTCGCGTTTGACTGCTTTGCGTACGAAATATGTGGGTGAGAGGAATTCATCATAGAACGCTCCCCGAACCTCGTCAATCTTTTCAGGTGAAAGGAGTGGGTTCTTGAAAACTGGCGACTGCTCATCAAAGCGGTTCCAGTCAGTGGAGACTTCCCAGCCCAAACTATGCAGCAAATCCAAAAGTTCAGTGCCTGGGTAAGGTATAGCTTGGCACACGTAAACGAAGTCGGGTTTTGTGCGGCGGATGAATTTGAAGGTTTCATCAAGCAGTTCGGGGGTTTCGCCTGGGTAACCAACAACCATCGAGATGGCGACGGATATGCCTACTTGTTTTGTCAGCTGAATTGCCCATGCGTTCTGCTCCACCGTGGTGCGTTTTTTCACGGCGTCGAGCATTTTTTGGCTGCCTGACTCTACGCCGAAGTGGATAAGTTTGCAGTTGGCGTTTTTTAGCTTGGTTAGGATTTCTTTGTTGACTTGGTCGACGCGGGTTCGGCAGTCCCATGGTAGGTCGAATTTGCGGGTTTTCATTTCGTCGCATATGGCGTTGGCGCGTTTTTTGTCTATGGTGAAGGTGTCGTCGTAAAACGAGAAAACGTCTGCGCCATGTTCGTCTCTTAGCCATTCTAGTTCGTCCAGAACTTTCTTTGGGCTGCGTGTTCTGAAGCGGGTGCCGCACATTTTTGATGCAAGGCAAAACGTGCATTGGAAGGGGCAGCCTCGGCTGGTGATGATTGGGAGATATTTTGTTCCGCCCATGCTGTACTTTTCCAGTGGAAAATGTTTGTATGCTGGGTGGGGGAGTTCGTCGAGGTTTTCGATGAAGGCGCGGTCTTTGGTGTGGTGGATTTTTCCGTTTTTGCGGAAGGTTATGCCGTCGACTTTGTCGAGGTTTTTCAGTTCGTCTCTGGATGCCAACTTGGCAATTTCAAGCAGGGTTCTTTCGCCTTCGCCGCGAACCACTATGTCTACTTCGGGGGCTTCGGTGAGGGTCTGCTCAGGTAGGGCTGTGACGTGTGGTCCGCCCAGAACTGTTAGGGCGTGGGGGAGGACTTTTTTGGCTGCTTTTACAACTTCGACTGCGGGCCAGTATGTGAGGGTTGAGGTGGTTACGCCCACGATGTCTGCGTCGCTTTTTGAAAGTTCGGCTTCTAACTGCTGGCGTGTGGGTTTGAAGATTTGGCAGTCGATAACTTGGACTTCGTACTGGTTCTCTTCGAGGACCGCGGCTAAGTAGCCAAGACCCAGCGGGAGGAAAAGTGACTGTGGCGCCCCACTTGGGTAGGGTGGGTTCACAAGGGTTACACGGGCTTTCACGTCTGTTCCCCATAAAGGTTGGTTGTTTGAGTTTTGAGGGGGCGCGAGCTATTATGTGTTTTGCAAATCGGGTGGTCAAGTTTAGAATTGTGGTTTTAGATGGATATTTTCAGTTTGTATGTGTTTTTATGGTGCTGGCATGGACCCAATGTAGAGCATCTGGAATTCGTAGTGGTCAATGTCACGGTGAGACGTAGCGAGAACTATGTCGAAGGATATTGTTTCGCCGTACTCTAAGCTGTGTTGTGGGCGGTTAAACGGTACAAGATATGGTTCGGTTACGTCTAACGCTTGAATCTGCGCGCCGTTTTGGTCGTAGATTTTTGCTGTTAAGCAGATGTATGCGCGTCCTGTGTCGTTGAAGCTTGCGCTGTCTGGTGGGCGCTGTTGTGCGTTGTAGTCGTTTCTGACTGTGACGTTTAGTATGAAGCAGGGGTCGCCCTCGTTGACTACGGGCACGCCCATCGGGTGACCTGAGGGTTGTTCGTATGTGCCGTACCTTGCGCTGGTTGACACCAGATAGATTTTGCCTTCCAAGTAACCTGCGCTGACAGGTTTGATGTCTGCTACTGAATTGCCAGTGGGTTGCGGAGCAGTAACCACCCAGACTGCCAAAACGGCTGTGAGGATGCAGACTACGGCTAAGCTGGCTATGAGAATTTTGTGGTTTTCCGTTTTAGCCACTTCCTGCCTATAACCTTCTAGCGCTGTTTGTTTATTTTAATTCTGTCCTCTGCTGTACTGTTCAGGAGAGTAGCGAATGCTTTTTAGATTAAACCCGCCACATTCTCCATAAACCGTGAAGGTGAACCTGAAACGTCTGCTGACCTTGCCCTGATTGAAGGAAACATCCTGACCCTGAATTCTAAAGTGCCCTGCGCTGAAGCAGTCGCAGTTAAGGATGGCAGAATCCTCAAAGTTGGCACAAACGCCGAAATCCGCCCGCTGATTGGCAAGAACACGCGAGTTGTTCGTTTGGGTGGGAAAACCGTTTTGCCCGGATTCATCGACACGCATGTGCATGTGGTGGATTTTGGCAGGTTGTTGATGTGGCTGGATTTGGCTGGAGTAGGTTCCATCAAGGAAATGCAGAGCCGCCTTAAGGAAAGATTGGTTAAAACTGCTGTGGGCAAATGGGTTGTCGGCAGGGGTTGGGATGATGGGCGGTTTGTGGAGAAGCGTTTGCCGAACCGTTTTGACTTGGATGCTGTTGCGCCTAGTAACCCTGTGATTCTCTATTACCAGTGCGGTCCAGTCTGCGTCGTAAACAGCAGGGCGCTGGAGCTGGCGGGCATAACCAAAACCACCCCAAACCCCTCAGGCGGGACAATCGACAAAGACCCTAAAACGGGTGAGCCTTCGGGTGTTTTGCGGGATGCTGCCACGGATTTGGTTTTTAGCAAAATTCCTGAGCCTACCTTTGAGGAGCTTGTGGAGGCTTCTGGTTTGGCTGTGGAAAAAATTGTGGCTGCGGGAATCACCAGCATTCACTGGTTGGCTACTTCACAGGTTGACCTCGCCGTTCTGCAAACCCTTCTGAAGAAGAAGCAGTTGCCGCTGCGTGTTTACATGGTAATCCCGTTTGGTTTGCTGGGCAAAGTGCCGCTGGATGAGAACTTGCACGATGATTTCGCAAAAATTGGCGGCGTGGAGGTCGTGGCGGATGGCTATCTGTCTTCGGGCACCGCTGCGCTTTTCGAACCCTACGCTGATGACTCCAAGATAAACGGCAAGTTACTGTGCACTCCTGCAGAACTGGAGGCGACTGCCCAAAAAATTGTCAAAGCAGGACTTCAGTTGGTTATCCATGCTATGGGTGACAAAGCCATAGACGCAGCCCTAGCAGCCCTCGAAGCCGTTGAGGGGCAGGGTCGGCACAGAGTAGACCAAGCCGCACTCTTCAACAAAGACCTGCTCCAGCGTGCCCAAAAGCAGAAAGTAATTTTGTCGGTGCAGCCTCTGGTTGGGGCATCAGAATTTTCCGTTTACTCCGCCTTGGAGCACTTGGGCAAGAAACGGGCGCGGTGGCTTTACCCTCTTAAAACACTGTTCAAGAAGGGTGTTTGTGTGTGTGGCGGCAGCGACTGCCCCATGGAACCCCTCAACCCCCTGCAAGCCATCCAGTCCGCGGTTGCGAGAGAGTTCTTCCCAGAGGAACAGCTAACCGTTGATGAAGCGCTACGCATGTACACGGTGAACGCCGCCTACGCTTCCAGCGAAGAAACCGTGAAAGGCTCCATCGAAGAAGGCAAACTTGCAGACTTCACCGTCCTCTCCAAAAACCCCCACAAAGTTGCACCAACTAAAATCCGCGGCATCAGAGTTGAGTTGGCAATTGTAGGCGGAAAAATAGTATACCAACGCTAAAACTGCCTTGCAGAGCTTACGTTTCAGAGATTGCCCCAAACCGTCAGAGCACTATAACAACTGGCAACAAGAGAAAATAGTACACGAAGAAAAACAATAACTGAATGGATAGCCACAAACACAAAAAACAACGACCACTGAGCTAAAGTACAAAAATGTTATAGCTTAACCACGATAATAACCCAAATAGTGAGAAACGTGGAAAAACCCAATTTAGAAAACGTGTGGGAGGTATTTGTAAAATTAGGACTGCCTCAAAACGTAACAATACCTCAGGTTTTCAATACGATTCGCTCAAAACTGTCTCCAATGCTCCAAGGTCTTAAGAAAGACCAAACGATAAAATGGTATTGCTTTCTCATACATGGAAGTAGAAAAACAGGTGACCCAAATTTATTTTTCCACATAAGATTGGAACCCAAAGACGAAATCAATGATAAAGCGCAAATAAATAATATTCTCCCAGATTATTGCGAGAAAGAAATGACTGCACTATTCATGGATGTTGAAGGAAATTCACAAGAGATAAATGGTATTGATAAAAATCTGCTGAAGAATGGGGAAATCGAAGAAGCATGGCGAATTCTTGGAGAGCAATCTGAATGGCTTATGAACATGCTAAATATCTACAAGGATAATGTGGAAATACCAATTGGACAAATCACACAGTTCATGCATTTTTATCTTAACATGTTTGGGCTTGGTGGACATGCTGTGCTTTACCTTGGACCTGTATTCCCTTTTTGAGGGCGACAATGAAAGAATGACATAAGTGCTGTAGATGAACCCAAAGAACGTAACAAAAGGAGCATTGAATAGTTATGCTTTGGAAGACACATCTTAGAATTACCAAAGAAGTAATGCGCAAGCTAAGGGTGTCTCTCTCATTTGCAGAAAATTCATTTCTACAAGAAGGAGTTATCGCACCAGACAAATGGAAAAACTATCCTCATCACCATGGAAAGTCTAACGAAATAAAACATCATTTGGTGACTGCTAGATGTCTTTTTCTCAATGGTGATTTACTCAATGCTTACTACAACTTGGGAGTAGCACTCCATTACATACAAGATTCATACACTTCATTTGCATCTTTCTACCCTAACCATCAGAGCTGGGAACAGCAAATTGAGGATTCATATTTTGTGAATGACCTTGAAGGGATAATAAGTCGTGTCCTTCAAAACAATCAGTATCAAAGAGATAGATGTTTATGGTTAGCTCAGATGCTTTCGAGGGAGATTCAAGGAAGAGATAATACTTTAATCGTAGCCACGTTGAGCGGACAAGGAGAAAGTAGAACATGGGCAAAACCAATTGTTGACCTTAATCTGGGGTTAAAAGCAAGTTTTGTTGTTTCAAAGTCTGTTTTGAGCCCAAAGAATTGCCCTGAACTTGATTCTGCCTTGTCAAATAATTTGAAGGAACATCAAAAGCTTCTTCAAAACGCTGAGGTTTCCCTTTCACAAGAAATATTTGAACTAGTCAAGAAGAGAGATAGGCTCAAGAGCAGAATTATTCAGGATGCTAATTTTGCTGGAAAAATTAAGAATTGGATTTTTTCAATCAGGACTAGGTTAACAGACCACAGAATTGATGGGAAAATGAGAGACTATACTAAACGCATCCATCTCCAGAAAGTGATTGGCGCTTATCAAAATGCTACTCACCAAATAGTTTTTCCCCATCAAGGATGGTACAATTGCCCAGTTCCTCAAATTGATGTAGATGTTGTTAAGAGAGATTTGGTGTCAATTCAAGAGATTGCAGCCTACTTTGGCGTGAATGCGTTTGTGGTAAGGGCGCTACTGCAGAAAGCAGACGGTGTGTGCTTCTATGCAGGAAATAGTGATGTGATAAGGCGACCTGAGTTGGACAGGGTTCTGAGCCAATTTCCAATAAATGGTTTCAATGAATATCCCGTATAGAGACCTATGGATGATGTAAAGCGTGGGGTATCTTAGTTTGTAAATTGGTGAATTTGTGTATTGTTAGATTTGGTGTGGGCTTTTTTGGTGGGGTTGGCGTTTTTTAGTTTAGAAGGGAAAAAAGGGGTGATGTTTTCAGGGGCTGTCTACTGTTTTTTGGGCTGTTTTGGCTATAGCCCAGTTGCATAGGAAGAATTAGCCGTTTGCCGAAGACGGTTTGTGGAGGGTTTTGACGCTGAATGGTGGGTTCTGCCTGCGGGTTCTCTGCGCAGTAGATTCTATTTATAGAGGGGGGTATAGTCTTGCAGAGCAATAGGGCTTCTGTGGTTTATGGAGCACTTCACAGGCGACGTATCTGCTTTTTACTTTCTACACAAGCAACACACAACCAAACAGCGCCCAAACCAAAAAACCCAACCCACAACTCAAAGCTTTGGAAGTAGATGTGCATAGCAACCAAACAACAACTACAAACAAAACAAAAACACAAACTCCAACATTACATTCTACATATAAGGGGGCTATAGTCTGCCCCAAGCAACAGAAGGATAAATCGTTATTAGCACTTCACAAGTAATAAATCCCCTCTCCAACGACTAGTCTACGATTAACAATGACAGATACAACAGAGATTCCATGCTCTTCATGTGCTCTGTGGAACCAAAAAGCAAAAACTTTCAAATGCAACCCCAACAGCTGCAACAAACTATCTAAGTGGCTCATGGAACACGTTCAAATCGGCTGCCTAGACAACTTTGAAACAGAGAAACCACAAGTCCAGTACATAGTTTAAACTCAGAAAAAATCTTTTTCACCAATTCTGGTGTGTGAGCAAACAGGCCAAAAAAAACTAGGCGCAAGCTTTTATCTTTACCACATAGAAATCATAACGACCTTCACCAAGACTACTCGTCCACCCAGCCATAACAAACCTGTCAGCCGTATCCTGCACCACCGCATAAGCTTCCTCATAATTACTTCTGCCAACCGTACAACTCCACAAAACATTGCCACCATCGTCAACTTTGAACAACCAAAAATCTCTCAGACCATTCCCAAACGAGAAAGTTATTCCGCCAACAGCATAACTACCATCAGATAACGGAGTAATACACGTTGGGGTATCAAAACCTGAACCTCCAAAAGCTTTTTCCCAAACCAAATTTCCTTCCAAGTCAATCTTTATAATCCAAGCGTCGCTGTCACCTGAACCCTGCGAACGAGTATCACCTACAATTACACACCCATCAACTGCAGAAGCAACCGCGTAAGCTTTGTCACTTTCAACTCCACCATAAGTCCGATTCCACAACAGCATCCCTGCCGCATCAATTTTGAGCGCAAGAAAATCGTAGTCACCGTTTCCAATAGAGTTCGTGTAACCCGCAACCAAGTAACAGCCATCCTGCATCAACGCCACTCCTCTGCCCGCAAAATCCATCAAACCACCATATACTTTGTTCCAAACAACGTTACCGTCAAAACCGAGTTTAACCAACCAAACTTGACTACTTCCACTACCTGCAGACTCCGTTAACCCAACAAACACGAAACCATCCTGCACTTTGGTTGCCGAAAACAACTTGTTTACGCCGCTGCCTGCTTCCAACGTGACACTCCACATTACATTACCATCTTCGTCAATTTTCACCGCACAGCCACTTGTTCCACCTGAAGAGAGAAAAATGTTGCCCACCAGCAAAAAACCATCATCCAAACCTGCGACATAACGGAATTCACTGCCAACCCCTTCACTAAACGTTCGGTTCCACACCACATTGCCATCTTGGTTGAGACGCAGAACCCACGCAGAAGTTGCGCCCTGCCCAAACGAAGTTGCTGAACCAACTATAACATAACCATTTTCTGCATTTGCCGCATAGAAACACCTGTCATCACCTGCTCCACCATAATTTCTCTCCCAAATGAGATTGGCACCTTTGGCAACCTGGAAAGCCCCAGAATTGCCAGTTAAGTTAACGCTTAAAACAGAAACCATGACGACAACTAAAAGAAAGAACGAAAAGAGGAGAAGTGCACGTTTTCTCTGCTGCACCATGACTACTGTTCTCCTTGGATAAACAAAGGAAAAACAAAAAGAAACTAAGCTTGAGGTTCCTCTTCCGGACTTGCTTTTTCTGTGTCCAACAGTTTGGAGAAGAGCATTTGTAGAGTCCACACGAACGCGTTATAGTTTGTCCAGATGGCTGAAGTTTTAAACTTCTTCTTATCGCCGGATTCGTTGGTTACATCGTTCTCGTGGAAAGCAATCAGCAACTCTTTCCTGTCAGATATCATAAAACAGGGTAAGCTTTGAGCTTCAACTATGCCAAATTTTTCTTTTGCCAAGTCCATTTGTTTGATGAAGAAGAGGCTTTTCGGCGAGTTCTCAGTTAGCAGCGTAATGTTGAGTTCATTTTGCTTCTTTTTAAGTTTGTCCGTGAAGTCGCTGTAGTAAAGCTGCGCCAAGTATTCGTCTGACGCAAAGATTTGGAACTCTTTTTCCGTACGCTCTAACAGTTCGTCAGCTTTAAGGACCATTTGCTGTTCACCTTCAAGCATTTGAAAGAGTTCTTTTTTGGCTTTTTCCACTTTCAACTGCGGCACTGACAGCCAAAGTTCTACAAGACTTTGTTTTTCCTTCTCAAGCAGTTTAATCTTCATTTTTTGCGCATCAACAAGCAAGTCGATGGCTTTATCAAGAGGCACAGCGGTAAACTTCAGCGGTTTTTCGAATATTGAGAAAAGTATCCCCTTCTTTTCTAGGTCACGCAATATGCGATAAGTCTCAGTTCGATGCAAACTGATGGCTTCGGCAATTTCGCCTGCTTTCTTTTCACCTACTCTTGCAAGGTATAAGTAGACTTTAATTTCGTTTTTAAGGAGTCCGAAGCGCGAAAGAGTTTCTTCTATGGTGATTAATTGTTTGTTGAAGCCTTTGTCTCTTTTTATGAACTTCACTGCATCGCTTTTGTCGTCGTAAACTCTTATCAGATCACTGTTTCCTTTTTGGACTGCGAGTTCCATTTCACGTTTCACCTTTGGTTTCTACGTCTGTATCTTGGCTACTGATTTTAGCTGACTACATATTAGACGATTGCGACTTCGGAATCCGACTTAGAAATCTGAATCTGAAATCCACATCTAACCAGAAGAAAAAACACCATAGTTGATGGAAACTACACTTAATTAACGATTAAACAGCATAAAAAACATCATAATGGCCCATCTTCACGAAAGAATTAACTCAGTGTACACGTTGCATTTGCTAAAACAAGTATTCCCCGCATATCTTGATAATGCACAGAAACCAGCATCGGGTCACTGCGGTGCTTGGTAGTAGCTGTAAAGGAAAGGAAGCAGGTACCGTTTCCATAGTCAATGGTGGTTGGAGATGTCACTTGCACCCACTCTTCAGTTGACAGCGAGCCGTCATACTCGTAGTATACTGTGAAGTTTTGTGCTAAAGCAGGTTTGCCTTCGTTATATATTGTGCAGGTCACGTTAACTTGCTTGGATGCCCCGGTTAGCAGAGTATAATAACCCTTTATGGCAAGGTTTGAGGTTAAGTTAACAGCGTATTCTGAATAGTAATTCGCCGAGACTCCTGAAGAGTTTAAAGTAAAGTTGACGTACACGCTTGATACACCCTCTCCGTTTGTCCCCCAAGAAGTCCAGAAGCCGTCTTGATACGTCTCATTGGTTAGAGGTGTGTAGTTCATGTTTAAAATCGCGTTGTACGAATGGTTAGCTATAACAGATTTGAGCAGGTTCAGGTCCGCCGCCAAAATTCCAGGTTCTCCGCCGTTTGAGACATTTACCAGCGCACTCATGACTGTATGTATCGCGGCTTGTTTGACAGATGAAAAACTCAGGTTTGAGGCATCTGCATAAACGGGTGCATCCATTCCAGTTTCTCTAACATAAATTACCGTGGACAGCAGAAGCATCACCACTATCAAAGACGTTATAACAAGCACTTGTCCAGAGTTTCCACGACGTTTCGAACGAGCCTTTTTCATTTTAGTCCACCGCTGCCAACTGTAACCTAATAATGTACACAGCGTAGTTTCCGCTTGTGCTTGCACACACATATTCTGCTGACTGCACTTTGTCGCTGACTAAACCGCCACTGCAAATGTGGGCATCATTGAGGCGCGCCATGTTTTGGTCGAATACTGTGAGGTTAAACCATACTGTAAGCGGAATGCAAGATTGAACGAGACTTTGGATTGCGGTCCAGTTTTGGTTATCAACCAAGTTGGCTAAGTGCCCATCACTGTCCAAGCTAACCAGTACGTTAAGTGCTGTTGAAGAAAGGGCATCGGTTGCATCATTGCTGTAGCTTCTTTGCACCATCGGAATGAGCGTAAGCGACGAGAGTAGCAGAACCGAAGCAAAAAGCGCTTCAATTACCCGTACTTGCCCTTTTTTGTCTTTGAGCAGCCTCATCGCACCACATCCCCAAAACACAAAATCAACTTGTACAAAGTATCTTTAACAGTGACTGGGTACACAAACAAGTTTTTATCCGAATTTGAAAAGTCCGCTCCTGCATTCACGGGAAGCTGAGGATACGAAGTCCACTCCACAAATGTTTCCGTTCCGTTCACGCCTTGGACTACGAGGACTATGGGGCTTTTGTCTAACAGTGTTGGGATCGCGTAAGTGGTGCTTGAAGTTGATGTGAGGTTTGAACTGTAGCCGTAAGAAAAGGCATAACTCTCTTCGATAGTGGCGCTGGGATAGTTCTTGTTAATGTTTAATGTGTAGTTAAGTGGACTCAACCCCAAAAAAGTGTAGTTAGGCGGCGGTTCCTGAGACAGATGAGCAAATGGGTATATTTCATACGCAGTTACTCTATCGTCAAACGATGCACGAGCGAATACTACGAGTAACGCAGGACCCTGCGATGTAGTGGGCACCTGAAATGTTACGTAGCCAACACCTGAACTTGACGTAGTATTGGAAACGCTGCCCACATAATTTGGTGCCACAAGATAGCCTTGTAAATTTGCACTCAACGGTCCAGACTCTTGACTCACCGAAACTGCAAAGGTATACGTGGTGAAGCCACTTGCAGTGCTGTTGCCCGAAAGCTCAACATCTATTGATAACATCTGAGAAAGTGAAACACCAAAAGCGATGTTGGTTAATCTTGCCGCCTTGGACATATTAGGGTAAGAAAGTGCATACATGTTTTGGCTGCTTAACCTGCTGAGCTTGTCAATGTCCAACTCGTACAACCCTGCCGAGTTGCTTGTCGATAATCCAAAGTTCACTGGGACGCTGCTGTCTGAGCCCCAGTCCACAGGAGAACCACAGCTTGACACGATGTGGTCAGCTATCGTCTGCAGGTAGTCCTGCTTGTTTAGGTCCTGCATGCCGTTTATCTGCATCTGCATCGTTCCCGCCAAAAACGCCGTAGCCAAAATAGCCACGCTAACAATCAGCGAGCAAGCGAAGAAAGTGTCAATTGTAACTGTCGGTACCCTTGTCACCCTCCACTGTTAACCCATCGCTACTGTTAAGCCGAACATGCCTGAGAGCAACTGCTGAGACACGACAAGGGACACGTAAGCGGTTCCTGCAAGCAACGCAGAATACAGAAAGCCCGCGCCAAAGTTGCCTTCGCTAATTTTTCCAATGAAGAAACCTGAAATCCAGCATTGCAGGATAATGCCTACGGAGAACATGCGCATTTGACTCTGCATCGCCATAAAGGCAACTGAAGAAAGACTGTTACCAACAACCGAAGTCATCATGTAAGTCGTGATGGCCACAATGGTTGTTGTCACCGCAATTAAGATGCTCCAAACGACCGCGAGCACAATGTAAGGCTTCAACAACGCACGCTTGTTAATCTGAAGTTCCCGTTCCTTCTCGCTATACTCGGAAAGAATCTCGAGCGACTGAGTTGCGTTCCCGCCGATTTCGATGGTTTCAATCAGCATTGCAAAGTTTACAATGACAAACCAGCTTTTGATTTCCTTGCTCAAGTTATCAAAAGTCTTCCGTAGCGGTACGCCCCATTCAATTTGGCTGCGCACCAAGTCTACGAACTTTGAAAATCCACCGTGATACTTACGCTTCGCAGCTTGCACGATGCTTTTTTCAGGCGAAAGTCCAATTTTGTTCGACTCTGTAACGTCCCGGATGAAGCGTGGAATTGAATCTTCAGCATTATAATTGAGCTTGGCAATCCGTCGGTACTCAATAGCGGGAATTAACGATGCCACCACTAAACCGATTGTGGCGATTTCAGGTAAACCAATAGGTCCAAACGACTCAGTGAGTGACGGAACCAAAACGAGAACAATTAGCATTGCTCCAACCGCGCCGATTGTTATAGAGGCTTTTTTGTAGAGACTCTTTAGGTTGTCAAAAGCGCTTTTTTGCATGTTGTGAGCGACCATAATGAATACGAGCGACAGCACAGGCATGAAAATGAACGCAACAATGTAGGACATTATAGGCGAAATGGACAGCGAACTCGCCGACAAAATATCCATCATACCTGACGATGAGAAAACAACAAAAAGAATGTAGGTACACAAGACCACAATCAGCATTACTGTATAAGCCTCGACTAACGTGGCAACTTTCTCAATTGATTGCGTCATAGCGTTGTGCCTAAGCTCGAACATCGCTTTAAGTTCACTTTTCAAGTAATCAACCATTTTTCCCCCGCTTTTCACCGAAGACACGAAACCGCCCAGAAAATTTTTGTAGAGTTTCGAGGGTGTCTTATCCGCGCGCAGGTGCATCACAGTCAAGGGGTCTTTACCCAAAATCTCAACTTGCCTGACTACTTCGTCGGCTTCCTTTTTGAAGTTAGGCAGGAATGAAAGTTTGCGCATTTTCTTCCAGCTGTCATAAGGTGACACTCCGCTGGCGGATAGAAGCGTGAAAATCATCACTACGAAAGGCAGCTCATGCTCAAGTTTCTCTCTCTCCTCACTAGCAGCCTTTGACATTAGACCATGAATCTTTCCAACGAAGCCACCTTTTGCCTTCACTGATTATAGCTCCTTGTTGGGTTGTTTATCCAAATCGTCCACGTTGAGTGAGCTGTTTAGCGCTTTGTGTACACTTCGGAAGTCACGAAGACCCTTCTCCACCATCTTCAGCAGAATCTGTTTTCTATGTTCAAACTCCTGCATAACCACACTCAGAGGAACATCAAGACTTTTGGCCATCTTGGTCAACAAATAGCTCCCTTCAAGATTTGCTTGGAAATAATCTCCTGAAGCGTTCCAAGTGAAAACATCGTGGATCCCGCAGCTATTGTCTATTTCTGAGATTTTCACGAATTTTCTGCTTGAAACCTTTTTGTCCAAGCCAACGAGAAATGTTGGAGTTTTCACTTGCTTGACAACTATGACACAGTTCATTAAGGGCAAGATTCCCTGAGGAATATTCATAGGCGGCTGAGTCAGACGTTTAATCACTGTTTCGACATCTTCAGCGTGCAGGGTACACATGCCACCGTGGCCGGTAGCTAAGGCCTGAAAGAGGACGTATGCTTCTTCGCCTCTAACCTCGCCTACCAGAATCAAAGCGGGACGGTGACGCACAGCTGACTTGATGAGGTCGTAAAGGCTAACTTCTCCCTCGCTTAAGCCTCCAAATCCTGGGCGGGCAATTGTTGAGACCCAGTTTTCCTGCGGCAAGTTAATTTCGGAAACCTCTTCAACCGAAATCATTTTGAAGTCAGGTCTGACAAGGCATGCAATGGCGTTTAACGCAGTGGTTTTTCCTGCTCCTGTTGGACCAACAACCATCACAGACATCTTGTTTTCCATGAGCATCCACAGGTACGCGGCGATTGATTCGTCGATGGTTTCGTTCATGATTAAGTCGACAATCGTTATGGGGTCTTCACGGAACTTTCGAATCGTGAAGCTTGTTCCTGCTGGGGTGGTTTCTTTTCCAAAGGAAACAGCAAGTCTGTGTTTTCCAGGCAACGTCAAGTCTACTATGGGGTGCGCAATGCTGACGTGTTTGCCTTGTCTGTGCACTATCCTCGTTATGAAGTCGTCCAGTTCTTCTTCGTCAGTGTAAATGATGTTGGTTCGTGCATTCTCGTATTTTCTGTGATACAAAAAGACAGGTTTGTTAACGCCCAAGCAACTGATGTCTTCGATGTAGGGGTCACAGATGAGGCCATCAATTCTTCCGTAACCTATTAAATCTCTTTCTAAATAATAGATGATTTTTCTCAAGCCCACTTGGTCTGTTCCTGACAGCGCGGCTTGGTTTTCTTCGATTATGCTTGGTAGCTGTCTTTGGAATGACTCGGCAAGGAGTTCATCTGTTCGGGGCGCTTTTAACTCGTATTCAAGGGTGTTCTTCAATTGATTGAAGGTTTCTCGTTCCTCTCGGGTCATTGCAAGTTCATCGACGACGTAGAAGTAGCCCCCTTCAGATTCTTCCTGAAATATCCATGCGTAAGAAAATGGAGGCTTAAGAGGGTAACTTTCAACTTGTGTGTAGCCTTCCGGTACGCGCCAGCCCTGAATGCCCAAGTAACCCATTAATTCCTCTTCGGAGGTTTGGTGTTTCTTTTCAACTTCTTCTACTTTCTTTTTTCCAAGCTTCAAAGTTTAATTGCCTCCATAAAGAGTTAAACTGGCACCTGCCGTGTCCCAGTTGTATTGCAGAAATGCTTTGGCGCCTGAACCGCTTACGTAAGTTCCCGACGCCACAATATCTGTTGGAACGTACACTCGCTGTTCACTAGAAAGAACTGTTGCCCCAAAGCCCGCTTCCACCCAAGCTTTGGAGGAGTCATTTGTTATTTGAATCCAGTATCGCTGGTTTCCAATCAAAGGTGGAATATCTAAATGTACAACTGATGTGAGGTTGTCTGCTGGAGCATGTGCGGTGAGTTCCATGCCTTTCACTGCGACGTATTCTGCGATGTTGGATAGTTGTTGTTCTTCTGCTTCACGTTTCACGTTGGCTACCGTGAGTCCGCAGGCTGTGATAATGAGGGTTCCGATGATTACTGAAGCGAAAAGCGTGTAAACGTATCCTGGAATTATAGAGGGCATGTTACCGCAAGCACCTCTCAACTTGGACATTTGACTGGACAATTTCAACGTTAACAACTGCGCCGTCAACACTACCTGAAATAGGAATAGTGACTTGCCCGCTTGCGCCATCTAGAACTGAAGTTACAAGCAAAGTTTCTGGACTGTATGAGAGAGTGTAGGTTGCGGTTGTTATCTGGTTGGATTCGCAGGAGATTTTCAGCGGAACTTTGCCATAAAGTGATATTGTGTCCGAAGTGTTCATGTTGACGACGTAGATGCGTATGTTGTTGACGGGTCGATTGTTTTCTGTGCCTGCTGTAGCGTATGAAACTGTGGGACGATAACGCAGAAGAAGTTCGGGGTGTTCAGCGCCGCTGCTTATGCATAGCTGAGTTACTAGTGACCCAGATTGGTTGGCTATTGTGCGGCTGTCACCTTTCAAGTAGAGACCTGTTTCTGGAGATTCAGAAAAGGGAAGTTCGTAGATAATTTGTCCAATGGTTTGGTTGAAAACTGTCTGATTAATTTCGCTGTCATCTGTCACGCTTATTGTTAACGAGTTGTTTGTTGGCTGAACGCACAGTTTTCCGCCTGAATCAGTTATTTCGAATGTGCGCGCGGAGCCTGGCTGCCACACAGTGGACAGTATATTCTCATCTAGTGACAAGAAATCCTGCTTTGCTGTTGATATCTTGAGCGTTTGGCTTCGGGCGTTCACTCTTTCAACTGCAAAGTAATACGTGACCGAGATTAGGCCAAGGGTGGTAACGAATAGTATCATGAAGGTGGCTGGGATGGCTAGCGCTTTTTTGGACCTGTGTAGTCTGCGCAGTTTTGCCGATAGGTAATTACAGCGAGGTGTTCTCAATTTTCGTTTCTCTTCCCTTGTGCCAACTTTATCAAGAAGTTGTTGGAAAATGGATTAAGCTGTTTGTGTGTAACGCCAAGTACATATTGTGCCAAAAAAGTTAACTGCCGAATACTTGGTTGGGACAACATTGACGGGCAAGACTCTAATTGTTGAAAGGCTTTTAAAAATCGGTCTGCGTATGAGATTTATTAAAAAAATAAAAAGAGAAAAAGGGTGTGGGGGTTGTTGTGGGGGGGGGGTGGCTCTTTTAAGTTGCAGCTTGGACGTTGCACTCTTTGTAGTACATTGCCTGCGATGTGAACACGGTGATGGCAACTGTTAAGCCGATGTCGTTGATGGTTATGCTGTCAGGTGTTGAAATGTATACGACCATGGTATAGCCAGACTGCAGAGTCAAATCATTAGATGCTCCAGTTAAGCTACCAGGTGTTGTGAGACCGAGCATGGTTGTCATGTTGTATGTGGCTATGCCTGAGGCGATGAATGTTAGTTCGTTGGAGACAGATTCGCTAGTTATGACGTAGGTGACGTTTTGTGAAGAACCATCCCAATCAGCTTCCTGACCCCGGACAGCAATCTTGTCTAAAACTACATCTCTACCGCCAGTGTTAATTATCATAATGGCAGCCTGTGAGATACCAGATGCAGCATCGTACCATACGTGTTGCTTTGTGAGAGCTAAGGATTCTTCTTGAACGCGTGTGCTG
>CALMWK010000163.1 GCA_937873375.1 Candidatus Bathyarchaeota archaeon | reverse complement strand
TGAGGCGCACTTTTCTGCCTGTTTTTAGGTAGGGTTGGAGGAGTTCTTTGGCTGTTTTTTTCAGGTCTTGCTCTCGGTTGGTCATGTAGGGTAGGGTTTTGCTGGTGGTGTGGGTTTCGAAGTTTTCGTACCGAATCTTGAGGGTGACGGTTTTGAAGAAGAGTTTTTGGGCTGTGGTTTCTTTTGTGACCGCTTCCGATAGTGTGTCTGTTGCTTGCTGGATGGTTTGGGGGTCTGCAGTGTCGCGTTCGAAGGTGGTTTCGTGGCTGATGGATTTGACGCCGTTGCGGGGTTCGACTTCGCTGCGGTCTATGCCCTGCGCCATGAGGTAAAGTTGGGTGCCCATGACGCCGAAGGTTGCTGCGAGTATTGTTGGGTCGTAGTGTGCGAGGTCGCCGATGGTTTGGATGCCCATGGTTTTGAGTTTCTCTTCGGTTTTGCGCCCCACCCACAGCAGCTTGCGCACAGGCAATGGTTCGAGGAATTTGACTACGTCTGATTCTTTGATTATGGTTAAGCCGTCGGGTTTTTGGTAGTCGCTGGCGATTTTTGCGGTGAGTTTGTTGGGTCCTGCTCCGATGCTGGCAGTCAGGTTTTGTTTGTCTTTGATTTCTTGTTTGATGGTTTTGGCGAGTTTTTCGGCTTCGCCCCAGTCTTTAACGCGAGAAGATACATCCAAAAAGGCTTCGTCTATGCCCCACTGCTCAAACTTGTCGGCGTATTTTTTTGCTATCTCCATTATCTCGTTTGAGACGCGGATGTAAAGGGGAAAATTCGGTGGAAGGTAAACTGCTTGGGGGCAGAGTTTGTATGCTCGGCTAATCGGTATGCCTGAGCGGACGCCTACTTTTCGGGCTTCATAGTTGCTTGTGGACACGACGCCTCTGCCTGAGCCGCCTTTTGGGTCTGCGCCGACCACGACGGGTTTGCCGCTGAGTTCGGGGCGTTCGCGGGTTTCCACTGCCGTGTAGAAGTGGTCCATGTCCAAGTGGAAGATAACCCGTTTTTTCTCCGTCATGGCTACGTCAACTAGTGCTTAGGATGGTTGGCGGATTTGAATTTATCGACTTTTGGAGTGGAACTGGAATCCCTATTTTCGGTTCATAACATTTTAAGGCAACAAACCACAAACGTCAACTATTGCGTGCATGAGTGATTTTGCGTTGCCCCAACACACCAAACAAACCGCCGCCCAAATCGCAGTCGAATACCTACGGTGGCAAAAACACACGGACAAAATCGACGTAGCCGCCATAGAAGAATACGGCAACGGCTGGCTCATAAGAGGCACGCTGCCCATAGACATGGAAGGACACCAATGGGCTGAGAAGTTTGAGGTTTTTGTGGACTTGAAAGGGAAAATTAAGGACACAAACTACGCACTGCTATAAACAAAGTAAACTAATTTGTTTTCTCAGTCACTCACATGTAACATTCTATTTTTGACCTTATTTTTCCATTGAAATAACTGAAATTCATCATTGAAAACGGACACTATGAGTTTTCTTGGCAAACAGATTTTTTTGGGATGGAAATTACGAATTTTGCGCCTTTTCCTGGCGTGCCTTCTTCAATTATTTTCCACCCGTAAACTTCCAGCATCCTGCTCACAAACTTCAAACCTAACCCCGACCCCCTACCCGAAGAGAAAACTTGAAAAATCCGTGACTTATTAGCTTCAGGGACTCCTACACCGTCGTCTTCGTAAACCAACTTCACACAATCGCCTTCTTTTTTGAAGCTAAGCTTTATCTCAGTTACTTTTTCGCCATGCTTCAGTGTGTTCTCAATAAGGTTGTAAAAGAGCTGTCTGAGCAACGAGTCAGCAGCAACAACTAACCCTGCAGATGCGTTCACAAATTTGACTGCACTAAAATCAGCGAAAAACCCTGCTGCCTCGTTAAAACAATCTTCTACGTTGATGTTTATTGGCTTTTCAGACCCGATTTTCTCGTACAGACAGCTGAACTCAAAAAGCCTACCTGCGTCACTAATTGCCCGATCAATTTCCCTAATGAATTTGTCTACTTCAGAATTGTTACCTATTTGTCTTTTTAGCAGGTACATGTTAGATTTTATAACCGTAAGCTTGTTGCCAACATCATGCCTAGTCAAGCCACCCACAACATGCAGCTTTTCATTGGCCACCGCCAGTTTCCTTGTGGTTTCTTGTGCACACTTCTCACTTTGCTTTAAAGCAGCTTCAGACAAAGACCTGTCCAAAGCCAAAGCAAACTCCGATGATACCCGCTCCCATAAAGAAATGGTTTCCAAAGAGAACATTCCTTCTCGAGGGTCATTTAACTGTATAAGACCCACATTTTGGGTTTTGGTTTTCAGGGGAATCAACGCGACGGATTCGTAGCCTGCACTGTTGCATCGGTTACGTGTCCGCCCTTGACGAGCCTCATCTGATGCTGTAGCTAAGAGTTTGGTAGTGCTGTTTGCCCAGAAACTGCCAAATTTTGTGAAGCATTCTTTTGTGGGGTCAAAGCGTCCGCGAATTACGTTTCCACACATGCACTCTAACACGGGGTTACCTGTACTGTCACGCAAGGTTTCGCCCTCCGAGCCTTTGGCGCACAGACTGTTCTCCGATTTGATAAACTCGTCGGGGAATCCGTTTACTTCATAGTAGGGAAAATCATCTCCACGTTTTAAGCGGATACCTACTGCTTCGCAGCCAGATTGCTCCTTCAAGAAGGCAACTGTGGCCTTAATTAGACCCTCAAGCTGGGTATTTCTGTTGACTATGTTTAGAAAGCCAGCCAGAATCTCCTGTTCTTTCTCTGCTTGTTTGCGTTCGGTGATGTCCTGTGCAAAGCCTACCAAACCAACTACAAAGCCCTTTTCGTCAAAAACCGGAACCTTATCTGTCTGCACCCATCTCAATCCACTTGCGGATTCGTATAGCTCTATTATTCCCAGCTTGGGATGCCCAGATTCTAAAACTTCAAAGTCGTCATCTGTCATGCCTTGCGCAACCTTGGTTGAATAAAAGTCAAAAACTGTTTTTCCCACGAATTCTTCTGGGGGTATTTGGAGTGCTTCAGCAAATGCTTTGTTAACGCGTACGAATTTTCCTTCTTTATCTTTATAGAAAATTATGATTGGCGAAGAATCTATAACATAGTCAAGTTCCTGCCTTTCTTTTCTCAACTCCTCTTCAGCTTTCTTGTGCTCAGTTATGTCACGGCTCACGCCCAAGATTGATTCCGGTTTTCCATCTTTATCCCGAAAAACAGTAAAATTAACCTCGGTCCAAACAGTTGAGCCATCCTTACAAGGCTGCTCTACTTCATAATAGTTTGAAGCAATTGCTCCTGTTTCCCAAAAACGCTGAAAGCCTTCAAGAATTACTCGTGCAGAGTCGGGAGTTAATGCGTCCATCATGGACTGCTGCAATACCTCTTCTGGAGTGTAGCCCCTGAGCTGAAAAACAGATGGGCTAACGTAAGTGAAGTGGCCATCTAAATCCATCGTCCAAATCACGTCACGCGCATTTTCTGCTATTAGGCGATAGTGTGACTCGCTTTTTCTTAAGGCAATTTCAGCTCTCTTGCGATCATTGACTAACTCAAGAGTATGCGCCAATTCTCCATAGACGGTTTCTGTTGAGCCTTGCTTGTTTATGTATCCGTCTGCGCCCAGATTTAGCGCTTTTATGGCTACTTCTTCTCTACTTTTTCCCGTAAACAAGACAAAGGGAATATGATTGTTTTGTTCCCGAAGCTCGCTTAAAAATTCTAAGCCGCCTTTTTTGGGCATTTCATAGTCAGAAACAACCACATCATACTTTTGTTTCTCTAGTTTTTGGAAGGCTTCGTCTACACAGAGGGCGTGGTCAACCTCAAAGTTGCCCATCAACGTCAGAAGCTGCTTGGAAACCTTCAAAAAGTCTGAGCTGTCGTCAACATGCAAAACACGAATAGACCTGTCATCAGTAGACTTCAAATTAGCCATGCTACAATTCGCCCCTGCTGATAAATACTTAAAACAGCAATTATAGAAGGTTGTGAATTCAAAATACACACGAGTATTCTGCAATAAGAAACAGAGATTCTATTCGGGTGAATACTGAGAATCTACTTTTTGGTAAACCACACAAATTCTAAAAATATCTTCCGAAAAGGGGCTGATTTTCTCAAGAGTTACCATCCACAAACTCCAAGAAATACCTCACCCCAATCACGTTTGCGCCTAACCGTTGCCGAAAACGAGGGCGAGTGCATGATTCAAGATTGGAGTGCGCCAAATCTTGCCTTTTCCTACCGTGGACTAACAAAAATCCAAACCCTAAAACCGAAAAGGGGCGTAAATTGGTTTTTTCAAAAAGGTAGGAGGAGGGGTTAGATGAAAGAGATAGAGACCACTCAGAGGTAAAATTTCCTTCTTTAGAGAAGGGAGTGGGGATACCCGCAGAGCAAGAAAAGGCTACTCGCAGTAAATTTGTAGTCTACGCCGCAGTTGACTCTATTTATAGAGGGGGGTAGGTAGCTGCAGAGCGAGGGGCCAAGCAAAAAACGTAGGGTATAGAGGCAGGCCTAAAACGTAGCTATCCTACTAAGGGTCAAATTCCATTTTTATGAATCACGTTTGTAGGTTTCTAATCGACCCAAAAGCTGCCTTACACTTGTCGCAAAAACTTCTCGCCCTCGCGTCGCACCTGACAATCCGTACTCTTTGAGTATGTTCAAAACTATGTGTGCTTGCTGCTGAACCGCTTCTTTGCCGAACTCCTTAATTTCAGATGCGAGAGAGTAAAACTGCCCATTTTTACGGTTAAGCTCAATCAGAGGTCTGCCTTTGTACTGGTAAACTATGCAGTCGCCCTCATCTTTCAACGAAAGATTCTCCAGCTTCACTTTAGCCTTTTCCAGAATAGGCTTCAACTGCACAACAGACAAACTGGCTGAAAAAAACCGCCCAAACTTATCAGGCCGCCACTGCCGCGTCATCACTCTTTTTTTGCCAAATTTGTCCTTGTGGTTGTGGTCGGTCTCCACTGGAGCAATCCTGACACAATTGCCTGTTTTGTCTTTCACGTTGCCGCTTGACATACTCAATCAACCTTCTGCAATATTTGATAAGCGAACAGTTAAGCTCTTGGAATGTTTGGAGTAAAAAAGAATGGTGCTTTTAGCCGAAGTTGTAGTGTTTCTTGATTTTCTCTTTAATTTCCCACGTGCACTTGAGTCCTACGGGGAACACCACATAGTCGCCTGCACCGAACTCAACCGTTCCTTCTGGGCATTTAACTGCGGCTTTGCCTTTGAGGATTAGGCAGGTTTCTTTTTCGTCGTATTCCCATGGGAAAATGGACTCTTCTTTTTCCCAGATAGGCCACGATTCAGCTTCCTGCTTCTCTTTCGGAGAGGGTTTTGTTACTTTAGGCTTCATCTTAAATCCCTTACTAATAACCGCGTGGGCAATGATTAATCTTGCGGGTCTCTTAATGAGGTCAGCTTGTTTTTTCTTCGTCATCTACGTTACCGATGAGTTCCATAGGCTGCCCACAACAAACCAACTTTCCAGCTCCAGCAGCAACAACCTCCACCGAGTTCCCACATATTTTACAAAGGTAGAGTTCTCCAACATTAGTCATGCATTCACCTCCAACACAACCATGTAAACTTGAGTTGTTGGCTCCTGAAAAAGTTTACCGCTATCTGCTCAGGATTTTTTCAAGAATCGCCTTGTTTTTCAGAATTTCCTTCGCTGTACATTTCTGGTTTAGCTCAAGCGTTAAAGGCCCACGGTACCCATATTCACTGAGTTTTGCAAGGAACGCAACCAAGTTCGGAGTTTCCTCCATGAACGGCTTATGGGCTCGGTTACTTATGTGGACGTCACAGAGCATGTCTTTGTATTTCTCGAGAAGCTGGAAGGTTTGTCCGGTGGCTTCAGCATGGCAAAAATCAATAGTTACCCCCATGTCACAACCGTCAATTACGCTAAGGATTTCTTCAAGCTCACACACGTTTTTGCCATAACCGCTGGACGCATACGAAAGGTTCTCCAAAGCTAACTTGACACCTAACTTCGCTGCGTACGGGTTCAGTGCACCAAAAATCTCTTTGAGGAACTTGTGCCTTAGGTTTTCAGTTAGTCTGCGGGAAACGTTGGAGTGAACCACCATGACGGGCGCTGAGAGTTTATGGGCGAAATCCGCTGAGACTTTCACGTAGTAGACTGCTTTGGGCACTTCAACCTCATCCTTTACATGCAGACTGGCAGCGTGAACCGTAAGGCACCGCAACCCGTGGCTGCCAATGAGTTTTTTGGCGACACACACAGAATCTTCGTCGCTTTCTTCAACGCTTTTCATGTTGAACTCTAAATTCGAAAAACCCAATCGACTGATTGCTGCGATGTTTTCGCCTAAAGGCTGCTTGGAGAAGATGCCGTTGGACAAACTTAACTTCAAATCCAAAAACCTGCCTTCAGCGTTTACATGTACAAGATGAGTTACTTACTTATTTTAATCAACTGTAGCCTTGGCTTTAGGGTTTTCTTGTTAGGCTGGTCTGTGTACATATATCAGTTTTCGGAATATATCAAAGCCCATAACAACCATTATATTGCGATTTACGATACGCCTATTCTGCCTGTATCAACGTGGTACACGTAAACACTTTCAACAAAATACAGAAGGACCAAACCATGACCCTCAAAACCGAACTGCAACCAACATTCGAAATAAACCTCGACCACAAAAAAACACGCACTTTTGAAGCGACATTTCTCGAATCCGTGGACACAACGTTTTCTTTGTTGGGCAAATCATGCAAACAAGCAATCTATCACCATTTAGAGAACACCTATGGCCTCAATAGAGAAACAATCCCGTATGATGTTGCTGGGTTCGCGGTCGCACTAGAAGCTCTCTTTGGAAAAGGCACACTGGTGCTTGAAGTACGTATAATGCAACAACTTCACAACAAGACACCAAGCTTCAAGTTTCACCCCAGAAAAAACCGTTTATTTTTCGTAGCTTATGTTGAAAGTCTCCGCCGCTTCATGCACGCCTAGATTTACACATGTTTTAATCGTTTACTGTTTATGTGTTGAACAGTTCCCAACACCACACTTTTCCGCCTCAGAATCTGAACCTACAACATTAATCAACAGTGTTGATACCTGATTCAGGAATGTTCAATATGCTCTCGGTATGTGTTAAGGTTTATATGCGTGTTTGCTGCGTATGAAGTCATAAGATATGTCTAAGGAAAGACATATTGTACATCTGTACAACACAACAACACAAGGAACAAAGAAAAATGGCAAACTTCCAAAAGGAAATCCAAACCAAACTCACCAAAGGCCTGCTAGACATGATAATCCTTCAATTCCTTGATGCCCAACCCATGCACGGCTACCAAGTAATCACCAAAATCCGCAAGAACTTCGGTGTCTACTTCGGACCCAGCACAATTTATCCTTTAATGAATTCTCTTGAGAAGAAAGGTTACGTTAAAAGCGAATGGAACATGGATACCGAGCGCCCCCGCAAAGTATACGCCCTCACAACTGAGGGGCAAACAGTGCTGAATTTTACCGAAGGCTCACTGAACCTGATCTGCAGAACAATGGCATCCGAAACCAAAGTCAAAATTGAAGCCGCAACCATAAGTATGTCTGGTTCCAGTTTTCCAAAGAAAACCAGCGCCATCTCCGTCTAAAGTAGGCCTCAAAAATCTTCATCTGCGATTATATTAGCAGACAAACTCTAAGAGATTAAACTCCAAGGCTATCCATTTAGCCCTAAGCAGTGGACTGTGCGTCTTAGGGTCTGACGCATTCAGCTTTCGGTCTGTAAGGACGTTTAGTTGTTCGTCTACGCCTGTGCTTTTCGCATTCGTTTATTCGTGTCAATATCCAGCCTTTGTCTTGATATATGCATCCGCAGGGCAACTTCGTCACTGTTTTATTTTCATCAGCAGATTTCACAGGCTCAATTGTCATGACCGCTCAACTGCTGTTTCACAGGGGAACTTTACTAATTTATAACTTTCCACGCATAAAGCGCGATGAAAATTGGGTGGCTTAAAAAAAAGAAAAGCTCCGAGTCGTAGTTGCCTCCCTAAGACCGAATCCAAAGAACCCAAAGTTCACGGCTCCCTTTAATCTACAAATAGAGGGGGGTATAGACAAAAAAGAGCACAACAGTTACCCAGTCAGGGCTGGAAACCGAGTTTTCTATAAATCCTCTGCCGGTTCGCCTCAACTTTCTTTGCAACATCCAAAAACAAGTTGCGTCCACAAGAGTCAATGGCAACCACCAAAGGACCAAACTCGTCCACCTCAAGAATCCACAACGCTTCAGGCATGCCCAAATCCAACCATTCAACACCTTTAACGTGTTTTATGGCTTTGGCAGCCAAAACCGCCGCACCACCAGTAAAAGCGCAGTAAACCGCACCATACTTCACCATGGCAGCTGATGTTCGTTTGCCCATGCCACCTTTGCCGATTACCACGCGCACTTTGGAGCCCTTTATGAATTCGTCTTCAACCATTTCCATCCGTGTGCTCGTTGTTGGACCGGCAGCAACCGCAACCCAACTGTCATTTTCTTTTTTCATTACGGGACCACAATGGAAAACCGCTAAACCCTCAAGGTTAACTGGCAACGCTTTGCCCTTTTGAAGTAACTCTATTGCTCGCCTGTGCGCTTGGTCACGCGCAGTAACCACAGTTCCAGAGAGGTAAACCACATCGTTAACTTCGAGTTTGCGAATTTGCGCTTCCGAAATGGGCGTTTTTAACCTGTACGTTGCCATCCACTTTTCACCGTGGTCTCTTCTTATGAGTCAAATATTCAACAGAACCATCGGCGTTTATTTTTGCAGAAGCACGCCTAGCAGCCCAGCAGTTGAACACAACCGCCACAGGGAAAGACGCAGGATGCCTAAACGCCCAATCAACATGCACGCCCAACACCGTCGTTTTTCCACCCAACCCCATTGGACCAATGCCCGTCATGTTTGCGGCTTCCAGAATTTCCCGCTCCAACCCTGCAATTTCAGCCTCCTCATTAGCTTCGTCTAGGGGTTTAAGCAAGGCTTTTTTTGCCAAACTCAAAGCTGCATCCGCTCCACCTCCAACGCCAACGCCCAGAATCGTAGGTGGACAAGGTTGCGCACCTGCCTTAATTACCGCATCAACAACCAAGCGCTTCAGCCCCTGCAAGCCTTCACTTGGATTCAGCATACCCAAAACAGAAACGTTCTCGGAACCACCACCCTTCGCCAACACAGTCAATTCCAAGCTGTCGCCTGAAACAAGTTCCCAATGCACCTGCGGTATACCCTTTCCAGTGTTGTCTCCGCTGTTCTTCTGAGTAAACGGATGCACAGCGTTAGGTCTAAGCGGCACCTCAAACGTGGCTTTCCGTGTCGCATTTGTTAGTGCTTCTTCTACACAGTCCAGCCCCTCAAAATCTGCACCCGCTTTAACGTAGAAAACAAAAGTTCCCGTGTCCTGACAAATGGGCGCTTCATGTTTCTCGGCTAAAGCAAGGTTATCCAAGATAGTTTTCAACTGCGTTTTACCCGCTTCACTTGTTTCTTCAGCGTAAGCTTTGCGTAAAGAAGCTTTAACGTCGTCTGGCAAGTAAACCACCGCCTGCTTAACAAGATTGAAAGCCACATTTTCCACAATACTATCTGTTTGCTTCAACGCTTAATCCCACTTCGTCAGCCACTTTTTCTATACATGGCAAATCGTACTTATACCTTGGCATGCCCAACACGTTCACTTTAACTTACCCCTCCGCAGACCAAAACAGCACAATCTTCGCGTGTTTTAAATACACCTTAACGCCACTTAACCCACAAAGTACACGCAGAAAAGTGAGAACACCATGTCAGAAGACACACCCATCGAAGAACAAACAAAAACAAAAGAAGCCGAAAAAGAAAAAGAAACCGAGCCCAAAAAATCAGAGTACAAATTCATCGAAGACCTTCCAGGAGTTGGTCCAGCAACATCACAAAAACTACGCGACCTCGGCTACCACACCGTCGAGTCACTAGCGATGGCTACATCACGCGAACTCGAACCTGTAGGCGTCAGCGAAAAGAAAGCTTTCCAAATAATTGGTGCCGCACGCTCCGCTATAGGCATAAATTTCGTACGCGCAGACGAACTTTACAAAATGCGCCAAACCGTTTTGCGACTGACAACAGGCAGCAAAGCAGTGGACAAAATGGTTGATGGGGGATTAGAAACACAAACCATAACTGAGTTCTACGGCGAATTCGGCAGTGGAAAAAGCCAATTTTGTCACCAACTCTGCGTGAACGTGCAACTACCTCCAGAACGTGGAGGATTAAACGGTGGCGCGTTGTATGTGGATACTGAGAACACCTTCAGGCTGGAGCGAATTATCCAGATGGCTAAGCATTTGGGTCTTGACCCTGAACAGGTGGTTAAAAACATCATTTACGCTGAAGCCTACACTTCAGACCATCAGATGTTTCTTTTAGAGAACGCAGACGAAATAATCAAGGCAAACAACATAAAAATAATAATCGTAGACTCCTTAACCGCCCACTTCAGAAGTGAATACATTGGACGGGAAATGTTGGCATCACGCCAGCAGAAGTTAAACAAACACATGCACAAACTTATTGCTCTGGCAAGAGCCTTCAACACCGTAGCCGTTGTAACAAACCAAGTCATGGCTAAACCCGACCAATTCTTCGGAGACGCGACACACCCCATCGGCGGGCACATTGTCGGACACACCAGCCACACCCGCATCTACCTCAGAAGAGCTTCACATGGTCCAGTACGCATCGCCCGCTTGGTTTCAAGCCCGTATCTGCCTGAAGGCGAGGAAATACTTAAAGTAACAGAAAACGGAATAGAAGATGTAACTGAAGAAGAGAAAGCCGCAAAGACACGTGGTCGTTAAACATGCCCATACCTCAAGCACTAGTAACCCGATACTTCCAACTCATAGCGGGCAGGCAGTTCACTGAAGGCGAACGCGAGTTGGAACGCGTCAAACAAAAAATGCCCAAAACCGAGTGGAACAGAGGCTACTTCCGCGCACTATACGGAATGTACCTCTCCCAGAAAAACAATGACAACTACTCCTTCTTTGCCAAACTGGACCTAACCGACAAACCCACCCTGCACGGCTACAGACGAGAATTTTTAGACCACACCCGAAACGGATTACACGGCGACTTTGACCGCGGATACTTCTCCGCTTGGTCAGATTGCATGCGCGTTCTCACCAGACTTGAAGTCCCAACTCAACAGAACAGCACTGCGGCTAACGTGGCAGCTGAAAAAGAGCGTTTGGAAACTTTGAGAAGCGACAAAAGCCAAGCGACTATTGCTAATTTTCTGAAGAAAAAATTGGCTGACGCAGAAGAGGAATAATAACAGCCGAGAAGAAAATGGAAGCTGCCTTACACGATTGGTACAGGTCCAATGATTACGCTTAGTATCAGTACCATGACTACTAGCCATGTGAAGAAGTAAATGAATATGCCCATGCTCATGATTTTGGATGGCTTCTCCACTTGCGCGGCATATTTAGACTTCAAAACCCAAAATGATACCAAGTAAATGAGTAAGGCTACCGTTATGCCGTTCAGCAGCGTGTTAAGTTCACTCATCTGTGCTGTCAGTGAAATACCTGTGACTGAGTTCGCTATAATGGGGATGCAGGCGCTCACCAAACCTGCAATGGCGCCCAAAGCTACTCGCAACCAGTAAATCTTTGTTAGTATATTCAACGCGTTCAAACCTGTTAGGTATATTTTGAAACTACATTAAAAAGTTGCCTAGTTAATAAACCGTTACTGTACACTGAGTAGCCCTCTTATTGCGAGTTGTCCTTGCGTCCAACCAGCGCTGGTTGGTCTATGAATTTTGCCTCACTTTTTCTATATAGCTGGTATGCTAAGTAAACCGTTGCTATGACAACCAAAGCGCTGGGCACCGCTGAAACGTTCAGGACTGCAAAAAAGTTGGTGCCAAAATGAAGCGCCACAGCAACCAGATAGTAATGCACCGGTCGTTTTGTTGCTATCCCGTATGCGGTTATAGCTGTGCTGGCTGGGTGGAAAAAAAGTCCCGGAATTCTCTGAATCGGCGACACTCCAAGGGCAAAAATATATGTGAGAAATTCGACGACGCCAAATCCTAAACCTACAAACAGCGCTAAACCAAATATGGAACGTTGCGTTTCCCCGTGGCGGTAGAAA
Organism: Candidatus Bathyarchaeota archaeon; assembly: GCA_937873375.1. Taxonomy (GTDB): domain Archaea; phylum Thermoproteota; class Bathyarchaeia; order Bathyarchaeales; family Bathycorpusculaceae; genus JADGNF01. The sequence continues at coordinate 41,662 of CALMWK010000163.1, read as the reverse complement.
AGGGGGTACGCTTTTGAGAACTCTTCTATTAAGGGAGCAAAAACCGCTATAGAAATAGCACTGGCGTAGAACGTGGATAATCCTGATAGTAAAATAGTTACGTACTGGTCGATGAAGAGCGTTAAAGGTACACTCAGGATGGCTCCCGACAAGAGAAAGAACAAGCGTTCATTCACGCTGGGTTTATGAAGTTGAATTCTGAATTCTTCACATTGCATTTTTCTTGCGCCTCACCAATTTTTGAAGCTAAAAGCAGGCTTAAAACTTCTATTATTTTCACTCTTTGTGGTTATTTAACTGTTTCTTGCAGGGTTTTTTCTGTTTGGGTTCGGGTTGTTTATAATCTTCAAAATCTATTATCAGTCAGAACAGGTGTAGCACCCTTGCCCAAGAAAGAATTCGCCAGCTTTGACATCGCAGCAGTTATCCTAGAGCTAAAAGCCGAAATTTTGGATTCACGCGTAAACAACATCTACCAAATGGACGCAAAAACCTTCACCCTAAAGCTACACAAAACTAACAAACCGCCAATCCGCGTGGTTTTGGAAGCAGGCAGACGGCTACACTTGACAAGTTATGCGCTCGAGAATCCTCACAATCCGCCAGGGTTTTGCATGGCGTTGCGCAAGTACCTACGGGGTGCTTGGCTTGTTGGTGTTGAGCAGTATGGGTTTGAGAGGGTTGTGGCGTTCTCGTTTAGGACTTCTGAGGGCACATTTAAGCTGATTTTGGAGCTTTTCGGCGAAGGCAACGTCATCTTAGTCAGCGAGAAGGGTGCGATTTTGCAGGCGCTGATTTGCAAGCGTATGCGTGACCGCAATATAATTCGAGGTGAGGTGTTTGTGCTTCCGCCGTCAGGTGGAAAGAACCCCTTCAATGTCAGCGAAACCGAGTTGGCTGATGCGTTGAAGAAGGTGGGTGACGTTGAGGTTGTTAGGGCGTTGGCGCGGTTTTTGGGTGTCGGTGGTTCATATGCAGAAGAATTACTCCTGAGAGCCGGCGTTGATAAGCGCAAGGCTTGCAGCACATTAACAGAAGTAGACGTGAAGGCAGTTTTTGAGGCGCTGCAGAGCTTGTTGTCTCCTATTGTAGCGGGGAAATTGGAACCCTGCATAGTTCTTGATGAAACTGGTGGCTTTTTGGATGTTGTTCCCTTTAGGCTTAAACGTTACGAGGGCTTCGCGGTTCAGGCTTTTGACAGTTTTTACGGCGCGTTGGACGAGTTTTACGTTAAAACGACGAGTGTTGAGAAGGCAAAAGCGAAAATCGAAACACGCGACATAAAACGCGAAGAGGAAAAGCTCAAACGCGTCATTGCTGAGCAACAGCGGATAATAGCTGAATCTGAAGAGAAAACTGAAGCGGACAAAACCATAGGCAACGTCATTTATGCGCACTCTAACGAGCTGCAAAAGTTGCTGGGTTTGTTTTCCCGGGCAAAGCTGGAAGGAAAAGACTGGGATACGGTAATTGCGTATGTTGTGGCTGCTGAACGTGCAGGTACAACGCCGTTTACTTTATATGATTCTTTTGACGCGCGGAACTTAGCGATTAACGTTTTTGTTGATGGGTTGCGGTTTAGTCTAGGTTTGCGCAAGACGTTGTTTGAGAATGCTGCCGAGTTTTATGACCGTGGTAAGAAGGCTAAGCAACGGTCGGTTGGTGCTTTGGCAGCGCTTGAGCACTCCCAGAAGCAATTGGTTGAAATCCAAGCGGACTTAAACGAGGCAGAGCGCCTGAAAAGCCTCAAGCCTGCGGAAGTTCTAGAGGAACTCAGCAAACGCAGAGTCGAAAGTAAAGAGTGGTTTGAGAAGTTCAGGTGGTTCACATCCTCTGAAGATTTCTTGGTGGTTGCAGGCAAAGACGTAGTTAGCAACGAGGTTCTAATCAAGAAACATACAGCATCTAACGATGTGGTTTTCCATGCTGAAATTGTTGGTTCACCTTTTGTGGTTGTTAAGACTGAAGGCAGAGAAGTTGGCGAGCAAACATTGCACGAAGCTGGCGAATTTGCAGCCTCTTTTTCAAGGGCGTGGCGTGAAGGCATGGGATCAGCGGATGTTTACTGGGTAAACCCTGATCAGCTCAGCAAAAGTGGTCCTTCAGGAGAGTCTGTGCCTCATGGCGCGTTTGCGGTGACTGGCAAACGGAGTTGGATGCGCGGTGCACCTTTACAGGTAGCTGTCGGTGTGGCTGAAGATGATGGTGAGTTGCGGTTCATTGGTGGTCCAGTGGATACTGTGAAAGCTAAGGCAAAGGCGTTTGTAGTTTTGGTTCCAGGTGATTTGTCGGGTAAGGATTTACTGCGGCAGGTTCTTCGGGTTTTGATGCTAAAGTTGCCAAAGGAGCAGCGTGACAAAGTGGGCAAAGCATCAATAGAAAGCATTAGAGAATTTGTGCCGTATACTAAAGGGCGAATTCGTGACTCTCGATGAGTCGGTACATGAAAAATCTATCAAAGACTGGTCAAAAACCGTAAAGCGGTTTTCAAGCATTTGTTTCATAAGATATAAAAATGCTTGATGCGCCTATTGTAGCGCGAGGCAACTTTCCATGAATAGGTTCGTTATAACTTTTTCAGTTCTTGTTGTAGTTGGCGTTTTGGCATCTGCTGGGTTTTTGGGTTTGTTTAATACGAACAGCCAAAATGCGAAGTTAACTAGTGATTTGACTAAGCTTCAGGATGAGTATAATGTTTTGCAAACAAATTATTACTGGCTCATGGGCAATTACAGTTTCCTCGAGTGGAATTATACGCGGCTTTTGATGGAGAGTCCATCGTTGGTGCCCAATCCTGGTGGTTCGGGTTTGGCGAATGATACGTATGTTTCGCGTTTGGCGGCTTTGCAGAGTTTGTATGGCAGTTTGAAAACTAAGTATGACAGGTTGTTGGCGGATTATTCCGCGTTGCGCAGTTTGACTGATCAGCGGTTGATGCGTGGGAATGTTCAGGCGTTTATTACGCCGTTTGATCCTGCTGTGGTCAGTGTCATGTTGAATGCAACTGGGAAGGTTGAGAGTGCCCCGAATGCGAGTTCTTATATGCGGGACATTAAAGCGATGTATGATTGGGTGAATAATAATATTGAATATCGTGAGGATGGGCTGTATCCTGTTTTGCCGTATGACCTTACTGATATTGTGCCAAAGGGTTTGCAGCACACGGATCAGATGGCACAGTTTCCTAATGAGACTTTGAGTTTGGGAAAGGGCGATTGCGAGGACACTGCGGTGTTGTTGGCATCTATGATTCGTGCGTATTTCTATGATGGGAATAGTTCTTTCACGGTTGAGTGTGTTTGGATAACTGGTGAAAATGCTGGGCATGTTGCAGTTCAGATTCCGTTTAAGGATGGCAAGTTGATGATTTTGGATCCTGTGCGGGACTATTACAGTCATGATACGTTGGGTGCTCTGTCTTTGAACAGTGTTTCTTCGGAGCTTTACAGTTGGATGAATATTTGGCGTCCTTCACTGGGCAACGATGTGCATGTCTATCGAGTATTCAGTGACTACATGGACCAGTATTTTGATTCAACTGAGGAGTATTTGACTTGGATGTATAATCGGTAGCACAAGCGTTTGGTTGCTTGAAGTTCTTGATAGCTCCTTTTATAGAATTTCCCCTACAACTTTTCAGAAAACCGATGTTAACGTTTTTGACCTCTGATAGGTACCCTACGTTTTCTCTACCCCCTCCCCCCTCGGTTTTTTGTAACATACCGCAGAGGCTTAAAACTTGACACATGGGTTCAGGTGAAAACGGTAACCAAACTTCTATTTTTTTATTCTGTTACAACAAGTGCCCTGATTTCAGTCTGCGTTTCTTGTGGTGTTCCTGTGGTGTTTACGAGGTAAACGTCGGTTTTCTTGAAAAGTTTGCGGAAGAACTCTTTCCTGAGCGCGGTTTTTCGTTTGTCTTTTACGAGTTGGTGGGGGTTGCAGAAGTCATTTGCTAAAAGGTAGTCCACGGCTTCATCGGCGCCTAAAGGGGTAACAATGTTTGGGTCTTGGAAATCTCGTTTAAGCAGAATAACTGTTTTCATGGTTGTCATCGGGATTACTCCGCCTGCGCCGACAATCCAGCGTACGTTCACAACTGCGCGGCCTTTCTGGTCAAACGTTGCCTTGTCCACAAGTCGTTCATATTCGTTCCAGATTTTGCCAATATCTGCTTCTATGTAACAGTTTTTTTCTGAGCCGAAAGCTAAAGGTTCACGGCTGCTGAGTCGCACAAAGTACCAGTCATCCGAAACCAATCGTCCATTCGGAAGCCGCAGTAGTCCCCAGGAATGGGTGGTTTTGCCTGTGCCGCTGGGTGCTATGATGGAGATGCCTGTGGAGCCTACGTCTATGGCTGCTCCGTGAACTGAATATATCTGGTGTTCATCTTCAAGAACGTCACCTGCAACGGCTAGGGCTATGCTTTTTATCCAGCCGTAATAGTCCACGTTTATGAGAAACGCGGTTTTTGTGTAAGGGTCATACTTGATAGTGTTTGCCGGTTGCTTTGGCTCTTCCAGTACGACAAGTCTGCCATGTGAACGCGTGTGTTCGTCCATGGTGTAAAAATTGTCTTCCCACTCGTTTTTTATGCGTTCCACATCTGTGATCAGTTTGATGCAGCAGCCGTAGATGTCAGCCTTGTTGGTGTATAGGAACCTATTTTCGTAGTTTTCGTAGAGGCTGTCTTTTTCTTCGGGACTGATTAGTTGAACCGAGTAATGAGTGCTCATCTGCTTCATTTCTCCGAGAATGCAACAGTTACCTTTGGAGTTTGCGAAAAATAAGGTTTACTGAATCAACCAACGCGAAGCTAACGGTTGATTGGGTTGTTTTCATTTTATACTGCACGTAAATAACTATTCAGATTGAAGGTTGATTTAGTTATAAGCTAATAGCAATACTTATTTGTGATTACGAATAAGAAAACTATCCTTAGGAGGTTACGTCATTGAAAATTGAAATAATACGCAACGCAACATCACAGATATGCTCTTTCACAGACCATTTTAAAGGCTTTGACAATGTTGACGCTGTACGGAAAATTTTCGGTGACAAAACCAAGGATACGTTAACACAAATCCGTGTAGAATTCACCAGTGCTACTCTTTACATGAGGGTAGACCACGAAGGTACCCTTTTAGTTAATCCGCATTATCTGAGCAGCGGCGACTTTACTGAAATTTACTTAGACATAGTTCATGAGCTTGTTCATGTTAAGCAGGCGTGGAGTGGAGAAAACTCAGACCCATCTGTAAGTTATGTGGAAAGGCCATTGGAGATTGAGGCTTACCGAGTATCTGTGGATGAAGCGAAAGCTTTAGGTTGGGATGAAAACAGGATTCTGGCTTATCTGGATTCGGATTTGGTTAATGCTGATGAGCTTAAGCAGCTGGCGAGAACTTTAGAGGTTAACTGCGGAGAAATGGACGATTTGGTCCTAACCAATCAGTAGCAACTTTAATTTTTTGTTTTTTAAAAGCTTGCCGCGAATCCCCTAAACACTTCTTTGATGGATTGAATCAGCGGATACTTCACTTTCACGGGCTCCTGCAGCTTGTTTAGACGTTCAACTCGGAAGTAAATTGGTGGATGTGAATCCAAGCCTATCCATTCTTGGAGGCGAAAGCTGGGTTTGCGTTCGAACAGTAGTCGTTGGAAGCCGATTTTCTCTAGTGCCGCTGCTAAAACTTTGGGTTTGCCCATCATGATGGCTGAGACCAAGTCTGCTCTGGCTTCAAAGAATTTTCCGATAAAGAAAATGACGGTCATTACTACCCAGAAGTAAGCAAAGAACAGGAAAGATGAGAATATCACTGGGAACAGGGCGAACAGTACATAGAACCTGAATAGGAACTCTGCGCTTGCGAGCCCAAAAAGGATTAGTGGGTCTCGACCTTTGAGATGCCCAAATTCGTGTCCTAAAACGCTGACTACTTCATCTTCTTCAAGCTGCACCAGCAAGCCCGTTGTGATTAATACAATTCCGCGGCTGGGGCTGGGACCTGAAGCGGCTGCGTTGGGCACCATCGTGTTTGAAATAACAATTTTAGGCATTGGATAACCAAATTTGTCAGCGACCTTTTTCACGAGCGCGTGGACGTTAACTTTTTTGGCTGACAGATTATCTTCTTGGCATGAAACGTTGAATTTTGTGAAAACTTTGTGTGCTTCGCCGCAGTCAATTGCTCCCTGCTTAGACAGTATTTCTTCGTAGACTTCTTTTTTTATGGCTGCAAGTTGTTCTGGCGGGGTTTCTTTGAAATCGTCAATTGCCCCGATTGGCAAATGGTATTCTAAGAAGTGAATTGACGGGTTATCCTTGGTGATTGTCCAGTCACCTGTACGCGCGATTATCTTGTTAGAGTAGAAAACAACGACAAATTGGATAGCTATCAGCGTAATTGGGGCAAGCCAAAACCAGTCTGGCGCGAACGCATAAACAACAACAAATATGCCCATACCCAGAACTATGAACACGACAAAAAGCAGTACTTGGGTTTCCAGTAATATTCGGCTGAAGCTTTTTTCGTGGGCTTGAACTTTTTCAGGAACAATGTTTTCGCCTTCTTGCCATGCGAAGTACCATGTGGCTTTGCGGGCTTTTTCCTTGAACAGTTGTGTGGCTATAACTATGTCTTGTTTTGCCTCTGTTATGTTGGCTTGGGATACTTGTGAGTTTAGGGGTGTTATGGTTACGTTGACGGTTTTGGTGCTGGCAACTTCTACTTGGAGCAGTTGTTTTCCTTGCTCGTCAATGATTGTGTATGTGATGTGAGCGCTGTTTTCGGTTGTTTGTTTGGATAGGTTTGTGAATCGCTGTTTCTGCGGTGTCAAATAGTGTTGGTATATGAAGTCGAGTAGTTTTTCGAAGTAGCTGGGTGGGACTTCGGCGTCAATTTTGTAAGTAGTCGCTGCAGAAGTCATGTTGTGTCAAAACCGTGAGAAGATTCTCAATTTTAAAGGTCTTGTTCTCTGTTATTAACTCTTCTGGGCAAGGAAATTTTGGACGTACGAGATGCAACGTTGCTGTTTGTGTACGCTGTTGCTTGGCAAAGACTATAGCCCCCTTAATATATAGGAGAATCAAAGGTTCCCAACCATAGTAGAATTTGCTATTCAGGGTAGTGGTTGCTGTCGCAGAAAGGCTTATTCTTCGACTTGCCACAGCGGCACAGAGTAACGCGGTTGCGGACCCTGTAGGTTTTGCCTTTAGCAGATTCAACGGAGATGCCGCCGCGCACCCAGATTGGTCCGCTGACTCCCATTGCGGGGTCTTCCACTAAACCGATGGATGGCTCAAATTTTGGTTCAATTGCCTTCTGAGCTTTTTTATCCTGAACCATTAAGCGACCCGAGGGGCAATCGCAAGCTTCTTCTCGGGCTATTTTTTTCGCTTTAGAGCTGTCTGATTTTGGAATTAGGTTCCAGATGCCTCCTGCGCGGTGGCAGAAGCGGGCTGAAGCACAAAGTTCCTCTACGTCGGTGAGTTTCAGGGCGGGTCCATTGATTACTTTTGGCTGGTCAAGGTAGTGTTCTTGGTTTGCTGTTTCTGTGCCGTTAAAGCCAATTTTTGTGTGTGTTCCATCGCAGTAAGGTTTGTTTTTTGAGTTGCCACATCGACATAAAGCGTAGCTTTCTTGAGACGGGTATGTTTCGCCCTTTGTCCACTTTTCAGGCTCGCCGTCTTTGCCAATGGTTATTACTTCCTTGGTCAGCGGCAAATTACCAAAAATAATGTAAGGTCCGTTTTTTGTAACCACAACTTTTGGGCTCTTGTCTTCAGAGCGTTTAACTTCTTTATTCAACCTGTCAGCTTCCCTGTGGGTCATGCTACTCTATTTCTAGTGCGTATGGATTATTTTAGTTACTAAGTTACTATAAGACAAATTGGCTTCTGAAATGTCGAAATCCGACTGAGAAAAACGTATTCTTTGTTCTAACCCGCGAGAGACAAGCTATAAATACATTTTCAAAGATAGTTTGAAACCACAGAACTGTGGTGAATGTTTTGCGAATTGGCTTTTTTGTTTGGGAATACCCTCCAGCACTTGTAGGTGGTTTAGGCACTTACGCTGAATACGTAACCCAAGAGTATGTGGACATTGGGCATGACGTTTCCGTTTTTACCCTTAATCAGGGGAACTTGAAAACGCGGGAAATTCTGCGAGGCGTCGAAGTTCACCGACCCATAATCGCGGATGCAAGCAACGTTTTCCCGTTTTTCGTAGTTGATGACCTTAAGAAGTGGGGTACCAACATCAAACTCTTCAACGACATCTTCATCTACAACATCTTAAGCGCCACAAAATTCATCAACGGTTTGATTAAAAAGGAGCGATACAATTTTGACGTCGTCTGCGTGCACGACTGGCTCAGCAGCCTTTCCGGTCTAGTTATTAAAAATGAAACAAAAATCCCCGTGGTTTTCCACACACACAGCACCGAGTGGGGAAGAAGCGGCGGTCAAGGCTCCGAAGTTGTGAGCCACTTTGAGAGGGCTATGGCGCAGAACTCCGATAGGATAATAACCGTCAGCTATGCCATGCAGCAGGACCTTATACAGCACGGTTGGCAGCAATCAAAAATTAGCGTAGTCTGGAACGGCGTGGATCCTGACCGTTACGACCCGCACAAAATCAAGAAAGAAGACGTAGAAGGCATCCGAGCGAAATATGGCATACCAAAAGACTGGAATATGATCTTGTTTATTGGTAGGCTCGCGTGGGTGAAGGGTGTCCGCAACATTTTGCAGGCGATGCCTACCGTTTTGAAGGAATTCCCCAACACCAAGCTAGTGATATTAGGTAAAGGTGAAGAACAACGCGATATAGTGGAAACCGCCGACAGGCTGAACATTAAAAATAACATAGTTTACATTTTCGACTTTATCCCTGAAGACGAACGTATCCTACATTACGCTGCTGCGGACCTGTGCGTTTTCCCCTCAATCTACGAACCGTTCGGCATAGTCAGCTTAGAAGCCATGGCAATGGAGAAACCTGTGGTTGTGGGCGCTCGCGGCGTGGTAGGCTTCAGAGAACAAGTCATAAACTCAGGAACAGACCAAAACGGCGTGCACGTTAACGGCGAAGACTCGGCCGACATAGCTTGGGGAATAAACGAGGTATTGCGGAACCCTGAGAAAGCGCGGAACTGGGGTGAAAACGGGCGCAAACGAGTGCTGGAGTTTTTCACTTGGCGCAAAGTTGCAGATGAAACACTGAAAATATACGAATCAGTCCTTCCGTGAAAAACATGAGATAATCCCGTTTCTTTAACTGTGACTTTACACTATGCAGGCAACATTTAAGAGCAAGGTTCTCAAAAATGATTCTGTTATTTAGAAGGCTTCTTAATGGCATCTGAAGAGCCACAAGGTTCTGTTGATACAACGCCCTATTCTGTTCGTGCCAAAACCGGGCTTTCTTCTGAAGAGGTAGCGAAGAAACTTGCTCAGTATGGTCCCAACGAGATTCCTGAAAAGAAAGTGAATCCCTTCCGCAAGTTTTTGAGCTATTTCTGGGGGCCTATCCCGTGGATGATAGAAGCAGCTGCAATTTTATCAATTGCAATTCAGCACTGGGAAGACTTCGCAATAATACTTACATTGCTAATAGTGAACGCGGTGGTGGGTTTCTGGCAGGAACACAAAGCCGACAACGCCATTGAACTACTTAAAAAGAGGCTGGCGCCGAAAGCCCGCGTGCTCAGAGATGGCACATGGCGCGAAATCCCCTCTATAGAACTGGTGCCTGAAGACATTGTTCGCGTACGTTTAGGCGACATTGTGCCCGCTGACGTTAAACTCATGAAAGGTGACTACCTACTTTTAGATGAATCCGCGTTAACAGGCGAATCATTGCCCGTGGAAAAGCACATATCCGAACTTGCTTATGCTGGTTCGATAGCGCGACAAGGCGAAATGGACGCTTACGTTGTAGCAACAGGCATCAGCAGCTTTTTCGGCAAAACAACCAAACTTGTCGAAGAAGCAAAAACTGGAAGCCACTTCCAAAAAGCAGTCATAAAAATTGGCAACTACCTCATTGCACTTGCCGTGGTGATGGTTTCCGCAGTTGTTGTTGCAGCACTTTTCCGAAATGTTAACCCGCTGGAAATTCTCCAGTTTGCCTTAGTTCTAACTGTGGCAGCGATACCCGTGGCTTTGCCCGCAGTTTTAACGGTTACCATGGCTATTGGAGCCGTTGCGCTCGCCAAAAAAGAAGCCATCGTCAGCAAGCTTGTAGCCATTGAAGAAATGGCTGGCGTGGATATTCTGTGCTCAGACAAGACAGGTACCATAACCAAGAATGAACTAACTGTAGCTGAAGCTCAAACCTTCGGCAAATTCCAAATTGACGATGCACTGTTGTTTGGGACATTAGCGTCCCGAGGTGAAAACCACGACCCCATTGACGATGCAGTAATCGCAAAGGCCAAGGCGATAAAAGCAGTTGCTGAGGCTATTGGCACGTTTAGTGTGGTTGATTTTAAACCGTTTGACCCTGTTTCAAAGCGAACTGAAGCAACAGTTGAGAACAAAGAAGGGAGGCGCTTCAAGGTGTCTAAGGGCGCACCCCAAGTTGTGCTTTCTCTGGTTGAAAACAAAGACGAAATTGAAGACAGGATTAACGAAATCATAAACAACTACGCTGGTAAAGGATACCGCGCATTAGGTGTAATCAAAGGAAACGAGCAGGGCAACTGGCAATACGTTGGGCTCCTTGCAATTTACGACCCGCCACGTGAAGATTCAGCTGAAACCATAAAGACCGCGCAGAAAATGGGGCTAAACGTCAAAATGGTCACAGGCGACCACATCGCCATAGCCAAAGAAATCGCGCACGAAGTGAACCTTGGCACAAACATCCTGCCCGCTTCTGCTTTTGTTGATAAACCTGACAGCGAAACAAAAGGGTTAATTGAAAACGCAGACGGCTTCGCCCAAGTTTTCCCTGAACACAAATACCGAATAGTGCATCTGCTTCAGGAAAAAGGTCACATTGTAGCCATGACAGGTGATGGAGTTAATGATGCGCCTGCGTTGAAGAAGGCAGATGCCGGCATCGCTGTTGCGGGAGCTACTGACGCAGCCAAATCCGCAGCAGATGTTGTGCTCACTAAACCTGGGCTTTCCGTTATAATTGACGCCATTAAGGAAAGTCGGAAGATTTTCCAGCGCATGCAAAACTACTCTATTTACCGAATTGCCGAAACTACCCGCGTTTTAATTTTCTTGTCGTTTTCGATTCTTATCTTCGATTTTTACCCTGTGACCGCGGTTATGATTGTTATTTTGGCGTTGCTTAACGACTTACCTATCATGATGATTGCCTACGACAAAGTGAAAATCCAAGAGAAACCTGTGCGCTGGAACATGCGCGATGTGTTAGTTGTGGCGTCTCTGCTTGGCTTAACTGGTGTGTTCTCAAGTTTCATTTTGTTCCTGATAGGTTTACGAGTGCTCAATTTGGACATGGCTACCTTGCAGACGCTCATATTCCTCAAGCTAACGGTTGGGGGTCACATGACAATTTACCTTGCACGCACAGGCGTACATCATTTCTGGGAACGCCCACTTCCAGCCGGCATTCTTTTCTTCACTGCAGAACTCACCCAAGTTTTGGGCACGCTTTTGGCCGTCTACGGCGTCTTCATGGCACCCATAGGGTGGGGATTAGCAGCTTTCGTTTGGGGCTATGCGCTGCTCAGCTTCTTGATAACTGACACATTGAAAATACATTATTTCAAATTGATGAAGCATGGCGAAGTGAAGCTGTCAAGATAACTATGTTGCCAACATGTTTGCCAGTTCAAGCAGGCTCAGGTCAACAGGTTTCTTTGTAGCGCATACCTTCTCAAGTTCAATACTGCCTATCGAGTTATGCTGTAATCCGACGACGCGGTTTCCTTCTTCTTGGCACATGAGTTCTACGGCTTTTTCTGCAAACATGCTTGCCAAAAGTCGACTTCGAGCTGTAGGGCTGCCCCCTCTCTGGGCATAACCTACGATTGACAGCCGCACTTCTGATTTGGTGTGCTCTTGGAGTTCTTTGGCGAGTTTAGCATTGTCTCCGACACCTTCCGCAGCAACAATTATGCCTGCGCGTTTACCTTTGCGAGCATTTTCGTGTATGGTTTGGAGAATTTGTTTCATTTGGCATTTCTGCTCCGGAATCAAAATAACTTCCGCCCCCACAGTTATACCAACGTTCAACGCTAGGAAACCTCTTTCTTTGCCCATAACTTCCACTATGAAGAGACGGTCATGCGAGATAGCGGTGTCTCGAATTTTGTCAATTATGCCAACTGCCGTGTTCACGGCGGTGTCAAATCCAATGGTCTCATCGGTTCCGTTAACGTCGTTGTCGATTGAGGCAGGAATGCCCACCATTTGGGCGCTGCTTTTTTTGCTTAAATCGAGTGCGCCTCGGAATGAACCATCGCCGCCTATAACCACTAAGCCGTCCACTTTGTTTTTTGCCAAGGTTCGGGCGGCTCTCTCAAGGTTTTCGTCCTTTTTGAATTCGGGGCACCTTATCGTATGAAGCATGGTGCCTCCTAATTGTATGATGCCGCCTACGGAGCGCGGAGTCAACTTTTGGCACTTATTCTTCACTAGCCCCTCCCAGCCATGCTCAAAGCCTACAACTTGGAGTCCTTTTACGTGAGCTATACGTGTGACCGCGCGGATGGCTGCGTTCATGCCCGGCGCATCTCCGCCTGTTGTGACTATGCCGATGGTTTTCAAACGTCAAACGCTCCTGAAGTGGGATACTGTACAGTGTTTATGTTTCTGTTTGGAAATAAAGGTGACGATTCTTTTCGCAGAACCAAATTCGGCAAAGTGTTTTTTAGCAGAAACCACTTTAGCTTTAGTCAGTATTTTGGTGATGCATATGGAAAACCCTTACATCTTGGTTATGGTTACCGCGAGCAGCAAGCAGGAAGCAGAAAAAATAGCCCAGCAACTACTTGAAGAAAAACTGATTGCCTGCGTCAATGTTGTGGGTCCTGTGGCTTCGCATTTTAATTGGGCGGGAAAAATCGACCATGTGGAAGAATATCTTATGTTGATGAAGTCACGCGTTGACCTGTTTGAGGCTTTGGTCGCGAAGGTTAATGCTTTGCACAGTTACGAGGTGCCTGAAGTTATCGCGTTGCCCGTTTTGAAAGGTTCAGCAGCGTACCTTGATTGGTTGGGCAGTGTTCTGAAATAGGTTAGATGTACATTTTTGTACTGAAAAGCCTTAAATAAAACATTACTGTATGCTTCTGAACCACAGGAGCAACATACAAATGGGGTATCGCCTTTGGCTCAGAAACGCCAACTACAGCAATGTCAACCACTAAACTAGTTAACCCCCTGAGCTTCAAAAAAATCAATTTTGAAAACTCTCCCCTTGAAATCTTCTCCAAACTCTACAAACAGTACCCGACAGCTTACCTTCTAGAGTCCATCGAAGGACCAAAAAAGCTGGCGCAATACTCCTTCATAGGTTTCGACCCACAACTTACAATTCAGGTTAAAAATGGAATTGCCCTAACTCGCAACGAGCGAACAGGCGAAGAAACCAAAGAAACCACCACCGACCCCCTCCACGCAATCAAGCAACTTATCAAAGACAGGGCAACCGCCAACAAAGAGTTCCGTTTCGCAGGCGGCGCCGTCGGCTACATCTCCTACGACGCAGTTCGCTACTGGGAAAAACTCCCCCAAACCACAAAAGACGATTTGGGCTTCCCAGACATCGAAATGGGCGTCTTCGACGACGGCATAGTGTTTGACCACAAACAAAAACGCGCATACTACTATTACTACAATGAAAATCGCCTCCCAGAAATAACCCAACTCACCAAAAAAACAGCCAACTCGGAAACTTTTACGTTCAACCAGCCAAAAGTGAACACCACCAAAAAGCGGTACGAGACAGCAGTTGAGAAAGCCAAAGACTACGTGACCCAAGGCGATATCTTCCAAGTGGTGCTGTCTAAACGTTATGACTTCAACTTCCAAGGCGACCTCACAGAATTCTACCGCGCACTACGAGCAATTAACCCGTCGCCCTACATGTACTTCTTCAAAGCAGGTAACAGGCAAATCGTCGGCGCCAGCCCCGAGATGCTCGCTAGAACTGAAAACCGCACTGTAGAAACCTTCCCAATCGCGGGAACAAGACCCTGCACCTCAAACCACATCGAGAACAGGCGCTTAGCCAAAGAACTGCTTGCCGACCCTAAGGAGCGCGCGGAACATGTGATGCTTGTGGATTTGGCAAGAAACGATGTGGGCAGAATAGCCAAATATGGAAGTGTTCGTGTCCCCGAGTTCATGCAGGTCCACCGTTACAGCCATGTTCAACACATCGTATCCCGCGTAGTTGGCGACCTTAGAGATGACCAAGAAAGCTACGACGCGTTAAGAGCTGTTTTTCCCGCGGGGACGGTTTCAGGAGCACCCAAGATTCGAGCTATGGAGATAATTGAGGCGCTTGAACCTACGCGCCGTGGTCCATACGGAGGCGCTGTTGGGTATTTCTCTTACAATGGCAACTCTGATTTCGCCATAACCATACGCACTCTCTTCTCGGAAAACAGCAAAGCCTACATCCAAGCAGGCGCAGGAATCGTAGCCGATTCGGTTCCTGAACGTGAATGGTTCGAAACCGAGCACAAAGCAAGCGCCCTCATGAAAGCACTGCAAGAAACAGGAGACAACAAAAAATGAAAGTCCTAGTCATAGACAACTACGACTCCTTCGTCTACAACCTCGTCCAGTACATTGGAGAGTTCGGACCAGAAACCATCGTCTACAGAAACGACCAAGTCACCCTCCAGCAAGTCCAAAAACTCAAACCCGACCGCATAGTGCTCTCTCCAGGTCCAGGCAACCCTGAAGACGAAAAATACTTCGGCGTCTGCAAGGCGATTCTGCAACAGGTAAGCCCCAAAGTTCCAACGTTGGGCGTTTGTCTTGGGCATCAGGGAATAATCAGCACTTACGGGGGCAAAGTGGTCTCGGCGAAGCGGCTGATGCATGGCAAAACCAGCCAGATAAAACACGACGGCAAATGCCTCTTTGCGGAGGTGCAGAATCCCTTCACCGCAACCCGTTACCATTCCCTTGCAGGAGAAAAAGACACCATCCCCGCATGCCTTGAAGTAACCGCAGTGGCAGTTGACGACGGCGAAGTCATGGGTGTCCGCCACAAGCAATACCCAATTGAGGGAATTCAGTTTCATCCTGAATCCATACTGTGCGAGGACGGCAAACTAATCATAAAAAACTTCTTGGAATGCAGATGTCCATGATAAGAGAAAACATAGCCAAACTCGTTGACGGCATCAACCTGTCCAGCGAAGAATCCGAAGCCGCCATGAAAGAAATCATGACTGGAAACGCAACAAATGCCCAAATAGCCGCCTTCCTGACCGCTTTGAGGCTGAAGGGCGAAACAGTTGAGGAACTTACCGCTTTTGCGAAGGTTATGCGGGAAAACTGTTGCCGAATCCATCCTAAAGTTAACGGTCGCTTAATTGACACCTGCGGAACAGGCGGCGACAGGATAAAAACGTTCAACATCAGCACAGCAGCGGCTTTTGTGGTTGCAGGAGCAGACGTAGCTATAGCTAAGCATGGGAACCGCTCGGTCACCAGCAAAAGTGGAAGCGCCGATGTGCTTGAACGTCTTGGAGTCAACCTTAAAATGGAAACCCCCGCCGTAACAACGGCTATTGAGCAAGTAGGCATAGGTTTCATGTTTGCGCCAGTGTTCCACCCAGCTATGAAGTATGCTGTAGCTCCGAGGAAAGAAATAGGCATCCGAACTGCATTCAATCTTCTTGGTCCGCTTACTAATCCAGCAAACGCCAATGCACAACTGTTAGGCGTTTACGACCCGAAGCTAACTGAGCTTTTGGCTTATGTTTTGAAGAATCTGGGCTGCGAAGAGGCCATGATTGTCCACGGATTAGGGGGCTTAGACGAAATCTCAACTTTCGGCAAAACCGTTATCTCACACTTGAAAAACGGAGCTGTCAAAACGGTGGAAGCTGGTCCTGAAGACTTCGGCGTACACCAAGCAACCTTGGAAGATTTGCAAGGAGCAACTTCTGAGGAAAACGCCGAGATAATTTTTAAAATTCTAAGCGGACACTGCCTACAAAGCGACCCGAAAATGGACGTAGTTCTTGTTAACAGCGCTGCAGGAATACTTCTGGGAAAGAAAGCTGAGGACTTCAGTGGCGGTATGGAAGCAGCCCGAAAATCTATCCACAGTGGTACTGCCTACAAGAAACTTAAACTGTTAGTCAAGACATCGGGTGGCGACTTGTCAAGGCTTGAGGAGTTGGAGAAGAAATATGCCTGACTTCCTTGATACGTTGGCGCAAAACGCAAAAGAAACCGTGCTTTCGGGTTACTACAAGCGTCTAACCCCAACAAGCGCGGCATTTGCTGCAAGTTTGAAAAAAGCCATAACCCAAACCAAAGCGGTCGCTGTCATAACTGAGATTAAAGTGGCCTCCCCGTCAGCAGGCACCATCAGAAAACACGTTTCGCCAAAAGAAATCGCAGCAGCCATGGCAAAAGGCGGGGCAACAGGCATATCAGTACTCACCGAACCCAAACACTTCAACGGCTCCCTCAGTTACCTCGCCCAAGTCCGCGAGTCAGTGCAGCTTCCGATTCTCATGAAAGACTTCATCATAAGCCCCAAGCAGTTAGACGCAGCTCAGCAAATCGGAGCCAACGCTGTTCTGCTTATTCAAGCGCTCTTCGACCGAGGCTACTGCGAATTCGGCTTAGGCGAGATGATTGAGCAGACGCACTCAAGAGGCATTGAGGTGCTTTTGGAAACGCATAACGCGGACGAGTTTCAACGTGCAGTACACAGCAACGCTGACTTGATAGGGATAAACAACCGCGACCTTGGAACTTTGAAGGTTGACTTGAACGTGACCAAAGGCATCTTGGAGAAAAACGTCGCCAACGGGAAAGTTGTGGTGAGCGAAAGCGGCATAAACTCCGCTACGGATATTCGTTTTCTGCGTAGATGCGGTGCGAAGGCGTTTCTTGTCGGGTCAGCAATCATGCTGGTGGATGATGTGGAAGCGAAAGTGAAGGAGTTCGTACAGGCAAGATGAATAATGCTAAACCTAAACGAGGAAAAAATATGAAAAAAATAGACACGTATCCAGTGGACGGGAAATTCGGCAAGTACGGCGGGCGTTTCGTGCCCGAAGTGCTCATGGAAGCCGTAACTGAGTTGGAAGCGGCTTACGAAAAAGCAAAAAACGACAAGCGCTTCAAGGAGGAACTGGCGTATTACCTGAGCGAATACGTCGGAAGACCCACACCGCTTTACTTCGCTGAGAACCTGACCCGAAAGGCGGGCGGAGCCAAAATCTACCTAAAACGCGAAGACTTAGCCCACGGCGGCGCCCACAAAATCAATAACACCATCGGACAAGCCTTGTTGGCAAAACGTATGGGCAAAAAGCGGGTCATCGCGGAAACAGGCGCAGGACAGCACGGCGTCGCAACCGCCATGGCATGTGCAGCTTTAGGTTTGAAGGCTGAAGTTTACATGGGCGTCGAAGACACCGAACGCCAAAAACTCAATGTATTCCGAATGAAGCTTCTAAACGCACAGGTTCACCCTGTGGAAACGGGCAGTAAAACTTTGAAGGACGCCATTAACGAGGCTTTCAGGGACTGGGTAACCAACATCGAAACTACATACTACCTCATCGGGTCAGTTGTGGGTCCCCACCCGTACCCCATGATAGTGCGCGACTTCCAAAGCATAATCGGCAAAGAACTCAAAGAGCAATTCAAACAGAAAGAAGGTCGACTGCCAGATGCGCTGGTTGCTTGTGTGGGCGGCGGAAGCAACGCTATGGGCACATTTTACCCCTTCGAAAACGACGCCGACGTGAAGATGTACGGTGTTGAAGCTGCAGGAAAAGGCATAACCACAGGTAAACACGCTGCCTCGCTGGGCGCGGGCGTTGAGGGTGTTTTCCACGGCATGTTAACCTACGTCCTCCAAGACAACGAAGGACAAATCCAGAACACGCACAGCATATCGGCAGGCTTAGATTACCCAGGCGTTGGTCCTGAGCACTCGTTCCTGAAATCTCTGAAACGAGCAGAATATGTTTCCGCCACAGACAAGGAAGCCGCAGACGCATTTCTGGCATTGTCCAAGGAGGAGGGTATTCTTCCAGCTTTGGAGTCATCCCACGCCGTTGCTTACGCTATGAAGTTGGCGAAGAAAATGAAAAAGGACGAATTCATCGTAGTGAATTTGTCGGGGCGCGGAGACAAAGACGTGGAAACTATAGCGGATTACTTGGGAGTGAAAATATGACCGCGATAAATGAAACTTTCCAGAAACTCAAAAAACGCAAAGAAGCCGCACTCATAGGCTACGTTACCGCAGGTGACCCTGACCCGAAGTATACGCCACAAATTGCTGAAGCCCTAATCAAAGGCGGCGTCGACATCCTTGAGCTTGGGTTGCCCTTCTCTGACCCCATAGCTGACGGACCAACCATCCAAGAGGCAAGTATACGTGCTTTGAAAGCGGGAACAAAACCCAAAAAAGTGCTGGAGATAGCCAAGCAAATCCGAGCAAAACATGAAGTGCCCATTGTCATAATGACTTACTATAATCCTGTGTTTCGGATGGGGCTTGACAGCTTCTTCCGCTTAGCTAAAGACTGCTTGGTTGACGGCGTCATAGTTCCTGACCTGCCAGTCGAAGAAGCTAACGATTACAAGAAAGCCGCAGACGCATGTAAAGTGGACACGATTTTCCTTGCGGCGCCGTCAACGTCAAATGAGCGTCTCAGCAACATAGTGACTTACACTTCAGGTTTTCTGTATCTGGTTTCACACTTCGGGGTTACAGGCACAAAAGCCAGCGTTGAAAACGCAACTCTGCAGCTAATCAAAAGGGTTCTGCCTTTCACAACTGGACGAGTGCCGTTGGCTGTGGGCTTTGGAATTTCAAAACCTGAACACGTCAAAAGCGTAGTTGAAGCGGGAGCAGACGCCGTAATTGTGGGCAGCGCCTTCGTCAACATCATAAACAGAAACCGAGAAAACCGCAACCAGATGCTTTTGGAGCTTGAGGAAACCGCGCTGAAACTGAAAAAGGCTGCTTTGCCATAAGCTCGTTTTCCACCTTTCTATTTAACGGGTTTTTCGCCATTAACCATAATAACGTGCATTTACATCTCCATAGCGAGTAATCCTTCCTAAATTGCCTTTAGCAACTGTTTGAAGTGTTCTTGGCGAAAAAAGCAGGGTTACCTAAAACGGGACAATTACGTGGAAAGTAGGGAAATAATGCGGAGTAAAATTTATCCAAGCGAGTACTTGGCGTTTCTTGCCACTAAATATGACGTAGATGTGGAAAAATTCTTTGATGCACTAATTTTAGCTTGGAAAAACAAAAAATCCGAATGCGGCAGTCTTTCCATAGAATTGAGGGGCAAACAGGAAAACACGTTGACTATGTTGATAACGCAGGACTCAAAGGTTGTTGCCCAGTTCCGCATTCCTGAGGAATTTCTGTCGGAAAAACGCAACCCCCTTCAAGCAGCACTTAAGAGTGCATACCTATTTGATAAGCGTCCAGAGAAAAAGGACGAGACCCAATTGTTGCAGATTAAAGACTTACATATCGGAATGAAAAAGGTGTGTCTGAAAGCCAAAATTCTTGAAGTATCCAAGCCCACGGTTGTGGTTACACGGTTTGGGAACTGCGCAAGTGTAGCCAACGCCATGGTTTCTGACGAGACAGGGCAAATTAAGTTGTGCCTTTGGAACGACCAGATAAGCGCGGTGACGGTGGGCGACATGGTTGAAATTGAGAACGGTATGGTTTCCGAGTATAGGCATGAACGCCAGATGCGTGTTGGGAAGAAAGGCACGCTGCGTGTTGCGTAGCACGAAAGATTTTTCAAGAAAGGTTCAGGGTAAAGTTTTAAAGTGCAGCGTATGGTTTGTATGTTTGGCGGTGGGTCTTAGGCGGGGGGGTAGGGGTCCCTTGCACCGTAAACCCTCTACATGACGGGCTAACAGCTGAGGCTGAGGCGCAAAAGGCCGTCAAGACCCTCATTTCCGAAACAGTGACTATCCGTCCTTTGAGGCTGGCGGTCTCTGAGCGGTTTCCGTAGGGCAACCGTCTTTGGGGTTCATCAGGCGAATCTGGCTAGGCTCGGGAGAGAGCAACCTAAGTTTGGGCGTTCAGCGCACAAAGGGGTTCGGGTATGAGTGTAGGGCTCGAGGTGCTTGGCGGAGTCTAGGCGTCGAACCTCTGTGACCCACCGTCTCTTCAAAAGTTGTTTAGTTGTAGTTGTTGTTTGGTTGCTATACACATCTACTTCTTAGGCGTTGAGCTGTTTGCGCTGTTTTGGTGAAGGGGTTTGGTTTGGGCGCTGTTTGGTTGTGCCTTGGTTGTGCAACCAGCAACAAGCAGATTCTGTGCTTCAAGATGCCTAAAACCGCTAAAAGCTCTGCTGCTCTCACAAACCATACCCCCCTCTATTTATAGAGTAAATTTCTAAGTGAACCCCTGTTTCACTGCAACTTGCACAATCGCGGTTTTTCTGTTTAGATGTGCGCAAAACCCATAAATATTCCGAACACGGAAACCTTGTAGCATAAGCATAATCGTGGGCCGGTCGTCTAGCCTGGTTAGGACATCTGCTTGACGTGCAGAAGGTCGCCGGTCCGAATCCGGTCCGGCCCACCACAAAAACTTATTTTCTGAAAATTGAGTTGGTACGGGATAGTTGAATATTATTGTTAGAGTTTGTATTTTTCAGAGCTGGGGTCAGAGCCGCATTTTGGGGTAACAAAATAGAAAATTTTTCCACAAGCGCTGCAGTGGAACTCTTGGTTTTTGTTTTTTTCTACCGCTGGAGAACCACATTTTGGGCAGCATATTTTGGCGGTCGGCGTTTCTGTTCCCTCCCAGTATAGGCATAAACTGTTGGGGTATTAAAGATAACGACAACATTATGGGTTCAGCTAAGAGGGAAAGTTTTTGAGTATCCCTGCTTTCTATTGCCATCTAAGGATGATGAATATTGTCTAGAAAAGCAAAGAAAGCCGAAGGTCTAGAACATCACAAGCAACTGCAGCGCGAAAAAGACCAGAAACGAAAAGAGAAAAAACAGGTTTCACTCCCAGCAAAACACGCCGCCAAAGGCAAAAAATAGTTTCTTTGCGTCGCGCTGTGATTCGCTTTTTCCCTTTTATCAACAATTTTCTATTTTTTTGGATTTCAGTGACCCCTATATTTTTCGAGTTTAGGGCAATCTGCTCCCTGTATTGCAGATACACAAATGATTTAATAGACATTACACAAGAGATTGTAGATGTGTGGAGGGGAGGGCATTACCCATGACTAATTTGAAGGTTTCTGATAATTCTGGTGGTATTCGCGTTTTACACGTTGATGATGATTTTTCTTTTTTGGAGATTTCAAAAGAAATACTTGAAGGGGAAGGCCCATTTGAGGTTGAAACGGTAACTTCGGTTGATGTGGCTTTTCAAAAGTTGGCGGATGGTGGTTTTGATGTTGTTGTTTCTGATTATGAGATGCCTGGGAAGAATGGTTTGGATTTTTTGGGGGAGTTAAAGGAAAAAAATGTTGATGTTCCGTTTATTTTGTTTACGGGGAAGGGACGTGAAGAAGTCGCCATAAAAGCTCTAAATCTTGGAGCCGACGGGTATCATAACAAGCAAGGTTCAACAGAAACCGTCTACGGAGAACTCGCACACGGCATACGCTTAGCCACGGAAAGAGCTAAAACAAAATCTGCGTTAGAGGAGAGCGAAAGACGTTATCGCACTCTTATGGAGCAGGCAGCAGAAGCAATTTTTGTTCACGATGCAAACGGTCAAATTGTTGATGTGAATCAGAAAGCGTGTGAAAGTCTGGGGTACACTAAAGAAGAACTGCTTTCAATGAATATACCCGATATTTCTCCTGTCGCGGACAAAGATGTGGCGCGAGGCGACATTTGGGCTAAGGTGCTTGCGGGGGGATCTGTTAGTTTCGAGAGCACCCAAAAACGTAAGGACAAAAACGTATTTCCAATAGAGGTAACTCTAAGTTCTATAATTTTTGACGAAGAAACATTAGTAATTGCTTTAGCGCGAGATATCACCGAACGCAAAAAAACCGAAGTGCTAAAGGAAAGTGAAGAGCAACTTAGACACGTTTTCAACTCTTTGCCTGATCTTGTCTTTTTCAAAGATAAAACCTTGAAATATGTTGCAGCCAACAGGGCGTTGGAACAGTTTCTTGGACTAAAACCCGGAGAAGCTATTGGCAAATCAGATTTTGAACTATTGCCTAAGGAAGCCGCTCAGGTCTGTAACGAAGCTGACATGAAGGCGCTGCAATCGGGGTTTGTTTCTGCGGATGAGACAGTTGGCGACAGGGTTTACTCTACGGTTAGGCAAAAGGTTACGGATGGAGCAGGCAACACTATAGGCGTAGTAGGGTCTATACGCGACATAACCGAACGCGCGAAAGCCTCAGAAAATTTGAGGAATTTGAAGGCGTTTGATGAAAGAATAATTAACTCTCTTGGCGATGCTCTTTTAGTGATTGACCCTGACGACTATAAGATAATCACTGTCAATGAAGCAGCACTAAAGCAGATGAAGCTGAAAAAAGAAGATGCTGTTGGAAAAACATGCTATGAAATGACGCACCACAGATCTGCTCCCTGTCAACCTCCAAATGATATTTGTCCAATTCGAGAAGTGCTAGAAACTGACAAACCCGTGACGGTTGAGCATATCCATCTTGACGAAAACAACAATCAGCGAATCGTGGAAGTCTCGGCTCGCCCTGTGAAAAATCCCGAAGGCAAGACAGTGATAATTCACGTAGCCAGAGACATTACCGAAAGAAAACAAATGGAAACACAAATTCAACAAGCAGAAAGACGCTACCACGCCCTATTTGATCAGACCCCATTGGGTGTCTTAATTATTGACCCCCAAACTGGGGTTCCTGTTGAATTCAATGAAGAAGCCCACAAGCAGCTAGGTTATTCCAGAGAAGAATTTGCAAAACGTAGCATCTACGACTATAAAGCCGACGAAACTCCCCTTGAAACCCGAGATAGGATAGATAAGATATTGCGTGTGGGCAAAGCTGAATGGGAAACTAAACACCGCACCAAAAACGGCGACGTTAGAGATGTCGTAATTATTTCGCAGGCGATTGCGCTATCTGGAAAGACGTTTCTTTACAGCATATATCGAGATGTGACGGAAGCTAAGAGAGTAGAGGCGGCTTTGATGGAAAGCGAAACAAAATACCGTATGTTGGTTGAGCTTGCACATGAGGGTGTTTGGGCACTGGACAATAGCTACAAGACAGTTTTTGTTAACCCTCGCATGGCAGAGATGCTGGGGTACACTGAAGGCGAAATGATCGGACAGGATTTAGGCGCATTCATGGATACACAGTATAAAGAATTTGCTACGAGCAATTTGGAGGGCTGCAAACTCGGCACTCAAAGCCAATGTGAGTTTGTTTTTACTCGCCAAGACGGAACCCGCATCTATGCAAGTGTAGCTGCTTCACCTATTAAAGATGATGAAGGAAACAGCGTTGGTACACTTGCGTTGGTAGCAGACATTTCGGAGCGCAAGAAAGCTGAGGAGAAACTCGAAGAAAACAGCGAAAGAATTGCCATAATGAATGAGAAATTGCGTGTGGTTGGCGGGTTGACGAGGCATGATGTTCGCAACAAGCTCACTGCGGCGACTGGTTATGCGTATTTGCTGAAAAAGAAGCATGCAGATCAAGCCGACATAATAGATGGGCTTGGCAAGATTGAGCAGGCTGTTAAGGACTCAGTGAAGATTTTTGAGTTCGCCAAAATGTACGAGCAACTAGGTGCTGAAGACTTGACCTATGTTAACGTGGAGAAAGCGGCAAACGAAGCAGCTTCACTTTTTTCTGGTTTAACAATCAAAGTAGTCAATGATTGCCATGGCTTAACTGTTCTTGCAGATTCATTTCTACGGCAGCTATTCTTCAATTTCATCGACAACACAAGAAAATACGGCAAAAAAACAACAACCATAAGAGTCTACTTTGAAGATGAAGGTCAGGACAGCTTACGATTGGTCTATGAAGACGATGGTGTAGGCATAACTGAAGAGAATAAGTCAAACCTTTTCAAGGAAGGCTTTAGCACAGGCGGCAGCACAGGCTTTGGTCTGTTCCTGATTAGGAAGATGACTGAGGTTTACGGCTGGCAAATCCAAGAAACAGGCAAACCGGGCGAAGGCGCAAAATTCGTGATGACGATTCCGAAGGCAAACAAAAACGGTCAAATTAACTATCAGATTCAATCTTGAGCTTACCTCAGTATCCTAATACCTGTTTTTCACACATTCTTTTTAGCTTTCAGAATAGTTTTATATTCTATTGAATTTCGCGAAAAACACGTGACTCTGCCAAATCATGCATAACTTACCTTGAGCAAAATGGCCACTCGCCCTTTTCCCTATGATTTTTCACACACTCTTCACAATTGCCATGATGAACACATTTTTTTTCGGGACAAGGACAATTTGGCGCTGCCATAACAAAGGTTACGCTGATAGCCCTAATAATTCTTTAGCGCAAGCTTTCAGTGACGAGAAATATGCTTGTTTGTTTTCAAGTGCATTTACATTTGAGGGTACACGAAAGAACACTTTATGTTATAGAGGTCTTTTGATGAGGTACTAACAGCGAAAATATTATCTTCTTGTAGCTCTTAATTAGTGATTGGCGACTTATGTTTGAAAAAATCAGAATTTTAGTAGGCGCAGATGGTTCACTTCAGTCAACACACGCCCTCGCCGAAGCAATAACCATAGCTAAACATTTTTCAGGCTTCATTAAAGTAGTCACCGTTTACGAGAAAGGCTCAGAAACAAAAGCAGAAACCATCCTCAACGAAGCCGCACATGAACTAAAAAAAGAAAACATAGCGCACGACGTAGCTTTGGTTGTGGGTTCTGACACCGCAAAAATCTTAACGACTATGGCTAAGCAGGAAAACATTGACCTCATCGTGGTAGGCAGCCGAGGCTTAGGCGGAAAAGTGTCAATGCTGCTGGGCAGCGTGTCAAAAAAAGTTGTCGGCAACGCATACTGCAATGTTCTTGTGGTAAAAAACAAACGTTAACCATCAACCTATTTAGAGGGCAATCGCCCCTTTTTTAGCATGCAAGGCCGTTTGCAGTGGAAACGCGAAGTTCTTTTAAATGGTTTGACAGCGCTGCTTTTTCCCCGTGCCTCTGGAATGACCACCCAACTGGCTATTGCCCTAAAGTATGGCTCCAACGCCGACGCTGAAGACAAATCGGGAACCGCCCACTTTCTCGAACACATGATAGCAGGTGGCTCACCTGAAAGAATTCAACTATCACGGTACATAGAGCGGCTAGGCGGATGCCTAGACTTCTTTACTACGCACGATTACACCATGACCATCGCCGATGTTGCCCCCGAAAAAGTCGATAAGGCATCAAAAATTATGTCCGAGCTGCTGTTTGACTCACGTTTTGAGAAGGAAAATTTTGAGCGCGAACAAAAAATAATCCTGCACGAGATTGCCGAAGCCTCCGACAACCCTTGGACCCAAATCGACGAAATGCTCACCCAATGTCTTTTCAGTAGTCACCCCGTAAGGTACCCCGTATCAGGCTACAAGAAAACCGTAAGCAACTTGGCTCTCAACGACATAGAGCAAACCCATAACGCCCAATACGTCCCAAGCAACATCGTTTTGGCAATCACAGGACAATTCTCAGAAAACCAAGTTGAAAACGTATTCCAAAACTTTGATTCCACACAAAACAGCAAAACCCCAACCAACACCATAAACTGCCCTGAAAATAAATCGCCTAAAAAAACAATAACTCAGACAAAGAGGGGTCTCGCCCAAGCGTACCTGAGCATAGGCACAAGAACAGTCTCGGGAAAACACGCCGACATACCCGCACTCGAATTAATCAATGCCATACTTGGAGGAGGCGCCAGCTCACGGTTGTTTATTGAAATGCGCGAAAAAAGAGCCCTCGCATACAATATCCTGTCAAGCCAAGAATGCGGCATAGACTACGGATACTTCCACATAGACTGCGCCGTAAAAACCAAAAACCTAAGCAAAACCACCACGCTTCTTCGTAAAGAACTGGAAAAAATACGAACCGAAAAAGTTCCTGCGGCGGAACTCACCAAAGCCAAAGACATGATTCTGGGCGCAATTTACCGCGAAGTTGACAGCCCCACCAACCTGCCTGAAACTCTGGCCAGTATGGAGATGCTGTTTAGCAGCCCAAACGCCCTGACCGACTACATCCAGAACCTAAAGGCGATAACTTCAAATGACATCGCTGAAACCGCAAACAAGTACTTCCAAGAAAACAACTACGCCACAGTAACGCTCACACCAAAACCCTAACACCCAATGCATCAAAGGTTTTGCATTACAGCATGCGCTCTTTCAACGATTTCCCCAAGAGCCATCCGCGAAAGCCCCGTTTTCATAGCAAGCGCATATGGGTTTTCCTCAACTAACTGCTTAATGAGCACTACACCAGCATTTCCCAGCTTCTCCTGCACTTCCCACCGTAAACCCCGAAGGCAAGTTAACGGATACAACTTTTTTTCTTCAATCATATCCCGCAAATCAAGACCCATCGGGGAACTCCACCCAATCTGAAGAATGCCCCTGCACGAACCATAACGCGTTGCATGCTCTGAGTACCGAGTGTTCGTGACTATCATGGCGCGGTCAACTTTCAAGCCATTTACGCCTAAACTAAACCCCTCAGTGACGTCCTCCAGGACTGCTCTGGCTATGCGGCTTTCATCCAACCCCGTAGGAGTGTGATAGTTCTCATGATGCTTCGCCTCCACATAATATGTAACGCCGCCTTTCCTTGCTACAGCGTCAACTTCATGCTCCCCACATTTTCCCTTGATAATCTGATTTGGAGTAACCTCAAAGCCATGGTGCGCCAACAAAAGCTGAACAAACACTTCAAATTCAGGCTTAGAACGCATCAAGCTTAAACCTTTCCGCAAATCAATAAGATGTCGCGTGGCGGGTCTGTACTTGGGCAGAAACCTGAAAAGCATTTGAAGAATTTTAGCCGTTGTTATGCCATCATAAAGCCGCTCTTCAATTTTCGTTGCAATCTCATAAGCAACTTGCCTGTTTGCGCCCATCCTCAAACAGGTCCTGATAACTTTCTCTTTGTCAAACAACTGTCTGGAGCCGTCCGCTTTTATCACAAAAACGCCCAAGCCATCCACACCCTGTTGAAGGTTACCAAAACTATACTCTGCTAACTCTTAAATTTGCAGGTATATCTGATTCTTGAGCGTTGCATCTGCAACCGCTTACTGGGACATCAAAAACGTTGACGGCTGAGCGCATGTCTTAAACGCTTATTTCTAGCAACTTACGCATACTGTTAATTTCTATGGCGTTTGTCCGCGTTATTGCACGTGAAAACTTGGGTTTAGCCTCTGAACCTATGGTTAGTACCCGAGTGCCTTTGTAAGAAAGGGTGTAAGTAAGTCCCTCATCCTTCAGTTCACCCGCCATGCTTTTTAACTGTGCAAGCTTACTTCGGATGGCTCTTTTATTTCCTGCGCTACCAACAATATCTTTCAAAAATTTTTTATTATCTGTTTTAAGCTCAATTTTGTTGTTTTCAGCTTTTATTTGAAGAGCTTCAACATCGCCCGTAAATAACGTGGCTTCTCCCGATTTGATAACCTGACCTAACCAAGTTGATAACTGCACAGCTGCACCCGCTTTAAGGAAGCGTTTTACTTCTTTTCTGATACGTAAAGGACATCTAAAACTATAGAGCCGTTAAGTTTGGCTTTCATCATGCCAACTTCCAAAGTGAGGTCTTGAAAACTAAGTTTAATGTCAGATTCCTTTCCAGCGAGCTTGTCAATCACTTTAAGTAAGGTGTCGCCAAAATCGTCTGATTTTTTTGCCATTTTATTTCCCTCAGTCAATTAATTCTCCTCAATAAAACGTAACGTATCGGGCACTGTTAAGTCTTTTGCACCCTGTTATTTTCCTTTTGAAAAGGTTATTCCAGCCTTCAAGGTCGTCAGACTTCGGAGAATATTTTGTTTACTATTGTAGGGCTATATGTCTAAGGCGTTAAGGAACAGCCAGAACTCCTCAACCGTTCTAATTACCCTCAACTCCAAGTACTCAGGTTTAAAATTTTCTTTCTCTCCCGAGGAAACCTTGAAGTAACCAATCGTGTGAGGGTATTTTTGCTCAATTTCGGGGCTGTCAAGAAAATCGCCAAGCTTAACAACTTTTTCAGGTTGTGCTTTCCCAGTTTTCCTGTCAACAAGCACCACATTATAATTGCAGTACTTTCCAGAATTGCCATTAGGCGAAAAATAAATTAGACAGTCGACTTCTTGGAAGTGAAATTTCTTGTATTGGCTTTCCACGTGTGCTCAGATAGTCAATGTTTTCAGTGGATATTTAAGGTTCACGCTGAATATGTTCAAATGCCTTTTCTATTTTCCAGTGCAGGAAATTTGCCGCAAGTAACCACAAGTACGTGACACAGTAACTACTTTTCTAAAGTGTCGAGTATGAAATCCATTGAAATACTGTTGACGCAGTGCCGCGTGTTCTTTTCTGTGAAGCGCTCCCCCAAGAACACATGTCCTAAGTGGGCGCCACATTTAGCACATAAAATTTCAGTGCGCACTCCGTCCGCGTCGGTTTTCCTTTTGACTGCTCCTTGAATTTCGTCGTCGAAGCTTGGCCAACCACAGTCAGACTCAAACTTGCTCTCGGAGCGATAAAGTGGTGTGCCGCAGCGTTTGCAGACGTAGGTACCTTTCTCCCAGAAAGCAAAGTACTTGCCTGTGAACGGCACCTCCGTACCTTTATGGACGATGACGCTTTCCTCTTTAGGGGTTAGTTTTCTGTACTGCTTTTTGTTTTCCACAAAAACACCCGAAAAATACTAGTGTACTTTAGCATAGAAAAACCGTTCTACGCAAACATGAACTGAAATTTCAAAAAAGCGATTTCGGTATAAATGTAACTGGGAAGTGGCGCCGCCGAAAGGATTCGGACCTTTGACCGACTGGTTAACAGCCAGCCGCTCTACCGGGCTGAGCCACGGCGGCACAACATTGTACTACTCCACTCTCAGTTTGAAAAAGACTATTTAAGTTTAGTTATTCAGTGGAAACTTTTGACGTGCTGTTTTGTTTTGCGTTTAGCCATCCACGCGAAAAACTTGTACCCTCCCTTTAGTGCTGGGCTATACCATTTGCCCGCGAACGTCATATCCATGAGGTTGCCCACCCAGCGAAAATCATGCTCAGCACATTGAACGAGTAGTTGTTTGTGTAGTTCGGTCAATTCTGTTTGCTTGAACCAGTCCTCGCTTTTCAGCCTGCCTAGCGGAACAAAGAACAAGGGCACAATCAAGCTTCGGCAGTCTTTTAAGTCATCCACCAACTCCATGGTCTTCAATAGGTCTTCTTCGCGTTCTTCAGGCAGCCCCACAATCAAAGTTCCCGCAGGAACCAACAAACTATCATGCATCAAACCCATGCCCTGCTTGACCACTTCAGGCCACTCTTCAGCTTTGAAGGGAAGCGCCTTTGCAGGCATAATTTTCTTTGCAAGCATCGCCGAACCCGTTTCGATGCCAATTTCTGCTCCCCACCATGCTTGCTTGGCAAGTATCATTTCGCTTATCTGCGCAAAAAGTTTGGGCTTTGACGCTACTGCAGCCAGTGAACAGTGACTCCAGCTGATGCTATCCGCTTTCTTCATAACTGCTTCATGAAGTTTAAGCAATTTTTCATCGTTGGGGGTTACGTTGTTGGAACCGTATAGCATAACGTCTTCGCCGTGAAGACACACCCCCTGATTCTTGCCCAGTTCAATGTTCACGTCTATTTCCCGCAGAATCTTTTCAACTGGATACCACCGCAGGGGTCTTAACGTTACATTGCAGAATTCGCAGCCTCTACAGCAACCGCGTCCAATCTCAACTAAGCCGTTCACGGAAGGCTGAACAATATCTGGAATATCTTCAAGCTTGGGCACATTACCCATATCAACTTCGTAGTGTTTAGGCAGTTTCTCGCCGTTCAAAGCGGTTCTGAAAACTTTGCCCAAAACTTTCTCTGCTTCGCCTTCCACTATACAATCTATCCCGCTACTCTCAACAAATTCTGGGCGATACTTGAACTGCCACGCTCCAGGACCGCCAACAACTACTTTCAACCCTCGTTTTTTAGCTTCCACAACCTCTGGCGTGTTTAGCAAACCCTTGAAGTGCTTTGCCAAATACGGCTCCTTCTTCAAAATCGCAGCTAGCGTGCTGGATGCAGGACCCAAACCAAATGGATCCATAATGTAGATGCCTAAAGCTTTTGCTTCGCCGATGAAATGTTTTAGGTGTTTTGGGCTTACTGTAGCAACATCAAAGCCCTCTTTCAGAAGTTGAGCTTCAGCTTTCCTCAAGCCGTAAGGCGCTGCCACAGGAATGCCCTGTTTTGTTTTAATATGAGGAAAAAATAGGTACGTGTAGAGCCATTCAGGCACGAAGTTTGGAGGAGCACAGGTGCCGAAACCTAAAAACTCGTTGTTGTGGTAGTTGCTCATTAGCGTTCGGTCACTTGTTAAAATAACATCAGGCATTATGTTCCCTTGTATAGAATTTATTTTTTTCGCTGTAAAAACATTTCGTGTGACCGCACGTTACTAAAATTTTTCCAACAAGACTTTTACTCAATAGTGCGTAAAAACTTATATTAGTCCACGCAGTTTTGTAGATAAAGTCAAGGTCGACATATTAGTATGAAAGACACAACTTGCCAATTGATATGTCCATACCTGTATTTTATGTCGAAATGTATATGAAAGAACCTTAACACACTTTAAACAATCATAGGGAGTAAAGGGACAACTTGAAAAAAATGTTAGAATTCAGATGGCATGGTAGGGGCGGACAAGGCGCTTGGACTGCAAGTGAACTCTTGGCGCGGACAGCTCTTGCTGAAGGAAAATATATTCAATCTTTCCCCGAGTTTGGTCCAGAACGGATGGGTGCACCTGTAACGGCGTTTACCCGAATCAGCAGCGAGCCCATTCGGATTCACTGTTCAATTTATGATCCAGATGTGGTTATAGTCTTGGACAACACGTTGTTGAAAACTGTTCCAGTGACCGCTGGTCTGAACAGAGACGATGACGTTCTCATAATTAACTCCACAGAGGAGCCCTCTGCGATTAAAGCGCGTCTCAGAGTGGAGAAAGGGCATGTGTGGACTGTTCCCGCAACTGAAATCGCCCTAAAAATGTTGGGCGCACCAATAACGAACACTGCTCTGCTGGGTGTTGTTGCACGTGCCACAGAAATTGTTTCCATGGAAGGAATAGCTACAGCTGTTAAAGAAAAATTCAGACCCGAAATTGCCGAGAAAAACATGGCTGTCATCAAACAGGCATATGAGGAGGCAAAAGTGGAATGAGTCGCGAAAAAACTTGGAAAGAAATTTCGCCTGCAGGCGTTTGTCCAAAATCCAGTACTAGCTTTTTGACTGGCGATTGGAAGACGTATACACCTGTGCGGGACTTGGAGAAATGCACAACCTGCCTTATCTGCGTGATTTACTGCCCTGACGGTGCCATACGTTGGCGTCCAGAATTGGGAAAAATAGAGATTGACCTCAATTTCTGCAAGGGTTGCGGGATATGCGCTAACGAGTGCCCCACTAAAGCGATAACTATGAAACTTGACAAAGGTGACGAATAATGGCAAACAATGTTAAACAGGAACGTATGGCGTTAAACGGCGACGAAGCCGCGGCTTACGCTGCAAAACAGTCCGAGGTAGATGTGGTTGCAGCTTACCCAATTACACCTCAGACGATAATTGTTGAAAAATTCAGCGAGTACGTTGCTGACGGCGAAGTCAACACAGAATTTGTCTGCACCGAATCCGAACATAGCGCCCTAACCGCGTGCATAGCCGCTTCTTCTACTGGCGCAAGAACATTCACTGCAAGCGCTTCAGCAGGTTTAGCTTTGATGCATGAAATGCTGTTTGTGGCGAGTGGTTGCCGCACGCCCATAGTGATGGCAATAGCGAACCGTGCTCTGTCTGCTCCGTTGAACATTCACGGTGACCACTCGGACAGCATGGCGCAGAGAGACTCGGGGTGGATACAAATCTACGTGGAGAACGCGCAAGAAGCCTATGATTCAATAATTCAGGCATTCAGGATAGCTGAAAACAGCAAGGTGCTCTTGCCAGTTATTGTGGGCCTAGACGGGTTCACTTTGAGCCATACCCTTGAAAACGTAAATGGGCTGCCCGACGATGCAGTTAAGCAATTTGTTGGTACACGCCAGCTTACAACTGTAACAACCCACGAAGGCAAAACTGTGCCTTTCAAACTTGACCCTGCAAACCCCATGACTATAGGACCTATCGCTCTTCAGAATTACTACTTCGAGTTTAAACGGCAACAGGAAGAAGGCATGAAGAATGCGCTTACTGTGATTCAGCAGGTCCATGATGAATACGCTGCGTTGAGCGGGAGAAGCTACGGCAACGGACTCATTGAAGAATATCAACTCGAAGATGCAGAGGTAGCAACCATATGCGCAGGTTCAACAGCGGGCACAATGAAAACAGTTGTTGATGAACTAAGGCAAGAAGGAGTAAAAGCTGGGCTTCTGAAACTTCGCACTTTCAGACCTTTCCCCGTCGAAGCAGTTCGAAATGCACTAAAGAACGTGAAAGCTGTGGCGGTGATGGACAAAAGCATGAGTTTTGGCGGAAACGGCGGCGCAGTTTTCCACGAAGTTCGACACGCAATGTACGATGCTGCTACTCATCCGTTGATTGTGGACTACATTTACGGTTTAGGCGGAAGAGACCTCAACCCCAAAGAGTTTCGTAGAGTTTACGATGATGTACATCGCATGCTGCATGCTGGACGTGTGGACAAGTTGGTACACTTTTTAGGGTTAAGGGAGTAATGGAGGAAAAGAAAATGACAACTCAAGAATGGAAATTCACTGCACGAGATATTGCCGAAAAACCAGACCAGTTCCTTTCAGGACACCGAGCATGTGCAGGCTGCGTGCCAGCAACTGTCCTTAGGCTGGTTATGAAAGCTACCCGCGGACCAACAATTGTAACTGAAGCTACCGGATGCATGGAAGTAGTTTCTTCAATTTACCCCTACACTTCATGGGCTGTTCCATGGCTACACACAGCTTTCGAGACTGCCGCCGCTAACGCTGCGGGCATCGACGCTGCACTGAAAGCTTTGAAGCGTAAAGGTCAAGTGAAGGAACACATTGACATCATCGCGATTGCTGGCGACGGCGGCACTTACGACATTGGCTTGCAGGCGCTTTCTGGTGCGGTGGAGCGTGGGCACGATTTCCTGTTTGTGCTCTACGATAACGAAGCTTACATGAACACTGGTATCCAAAGAAGCGGCGGTACCCCATTGGGTGCGGCGACGACGACAACTCCTGCTGGCTCCGTTAGGCCCGGTAAACTGCAGCACAAAAAACCAATCACGGACATTATGGTTGCGCATGACATGGAGTACGTTGCAACTGCTTCACCATACTACTGGAAGGACCTGCTGACGAAGGTGCGGAAGGGTTTGGAAGTTGAAGGTCCAGCGTTTCTGCATGTGTTCGCCACTTGTCCTCGTGGCTGGAGAAGTGACCCTGCCAACAGTATAGAATATACAAAGCTGGCAGTGGAGTCGTGTGTGTTCCCACTGTGGGAAGCCGTCAACGGAGAATATCAGTTGTCGACGCCAAGCAAGCTTATTGCCCTTGCGCCTCAGAAGAAAAAGCCCGTCACCGATTACCTGAAGGGTCAAGGACGCTTCAGACACTTGTTCAAGCCACAGGGCAAACCGGTGCTTGACGAGATTCAACGCTGGACAGATGAGCGTTGGGCTAAGCTTCTTAAGAAATGCGGTGAAGCGCCAAAAACGGCATAACACCCAACTTTTTCATTTTTATTTTTTGTTTTTTCTGTTTCGTTTTGGAGAAGTAAGACTTTTTGCGGTAAGCTTTGGTAAGAAGATTTTAAATGGTTGGAGCGTAGCAAGTAGCTGAAGTTGGCGAGAGTTGTTAGCTGCATGGAAACGGCTTGCTGGAGTTGGGTTGCTGTGATGTGGGGCAATGAGTGATAAACGTAAAGGCGTTTCGTTTTCTGTTCTGACCAGCCTTATGTTAGGTTTTCTTCCCGTCCTTATGGTGCTGGTTCTTGAGTTGGTTAATTTTGAAACTATGAATGTTGTGTTGTCAGGTTTTTCCAGCGTGTTTTTCATGTTATTTTTTGTTCTCGCCAAAAAACGTCACTATTTGGTGGTTCTTTTTAGGAATTGGAAGAAGCTGAGTTTGCTGGGGTTGCTTGGCACCGCCGGTTTCTTGCTTTATACTTATGGGCTTTTGCTTGCGGGTCCTGTGAACGCGGGTTTTCTGCTTCAGTTCACAGCAGTTTTCACCATACTGTTTGGTGTGGTGTTTTTGAAGGAGCGGTTCACGCGGCAGGAGGGATTAGGAGTTGTTGCTGCGGTGGTGGGGGTGTTTGTTTTGGCGTATGGACATTTTGATGTGGAACTTGTCAGCACAGTCGCGGTTTTGTGTGCAGCGGTGTTGTTTGCTTCTTCAAATTTGATTTCGAAAGTTTACGTCAAAAATATTAATCCGCTTAGTTTGGCTGGTGGCAACGCCCTTTTTGAGTTTTTATTCCTTTTTGCTTATGCCTTTCTGTTTGGGAAACTGCAGGTTGCGATTCCAACGGTTGCGTTTGCCTATGCGATTGTAGGCGCTTTCACGGGTGGATTTTTGGGGTTTATTTTGTTTTTTAAGGCACTGGAAGTCTATGAAGTGTCCAAAGTTGCGTCAATTCGCACTGCGGAGCCGTTTTTGACGGCGATATTCTCTTTCGCTGTTTTGGCGTTGACTCCCACGGTAAATCAGCTTGCGGGCGGAATCCTGATTGTGATAGGCGTTATCACTTTAAGCTTAGCCAAACAAAAAAAGCCTGCTGACCCTCAGTAGGACGCCTATCCTTTTGACTACTCCTTCCCCTGCGTCTTTCTGATACCTAAACAAAGAAAGATACAAATTAGGATTTAGGGAAAGACCTGTTTCAGTTGCGATAGGTATTTTTCTATTTCTTTTTCTGCGTTGTCAGCTTTGATGAATATGGGCACGTTCTCAATCCCCGTTGCGATGTAGCTTGACAGCAACCATTCGCCTGGTGCAAACTCTAGCGTTTTCTCCAGTATGCCTTTGTCTATCATGAAAGTGTCGCTTACCAGCATACGGTCGTACGGTCTGGGCAGAGTTCCAACGAAGTACGTGTGAAGTTGCTGCAGGGCGTTCGTGTTCAGGTAAGCAATCCGCTGTGTGGCTATGCAGACGCCTAACCCGTATTTTCTGCCTTGGCGAAGCAGGGTTTCGACGTGGTGGCTGACTTTGCCGTCTAAGCCGCCTTCCTTGTTGCTGATGAATTCTTGGGCTTCGTCGAATACTACAAGTATGTAGGGCTTTATGACGAATCGGCGTTTTCTTCGCACGAGCAGGTTTTGGGTGAGGCTCATGGCTAACTCTTTAATCGTGAAGGGGTCGCTAATTGAGAGCACCACAAGGTTCGTGGTTTTGTCTTCAAGCAGTTCGCGTATGCCGTCCACAGTCAAGCCTGCTTTGGCACTGTCTTCTTTGGCGCTGCGTTTCTTGAACAAATCCGCAATAGTGTTCCGCGTTGTCGCCCAAGCGTACAACCCGCTCTTGTCATGCACCTTAAACTGCTCAACTGTTTCCCGCGCTAACCCATCAATGAAGGCGACAAAGGTTTCGTTGACTTCTTGGTTCTCACTCAAACCCTGCTTCTCCACATAATCGCGCACGGCATCGTGAATAGCGTCTATGGCGTTCACGTAGTGCGGTTTGGCAACGGCGTCTTTGCGCTGGTCATCCAACTCATCCATAAACTGACTGTAAGTGGGAATTTTCTGCTTGGGCTTGGTGTAGTACGTCAGCTTACCCTGACTCATAATTGCTTGCAACCCCGCCTTGGTTCGCTCGTCATCCTCGTACTCTCTGGGTTTCACCACTGAATTGTAGAAGTTCTCAGGCGAATCAATACGGTGCTCCAAAACCAGCTTCGCATTCACATTCGGGTCAGCCAAAACATCCAGCAACAGGAAGGCGTACTCGCAGCTTATGTCGAATATGACAATTTTCGTGTCGTCAGTGTGTAGCAGCATTCGCCTGAGGATGTTTGACATCAGGTTGGATTTGCCGCCGCCCGTAAACGCAAAAACCCCAAAGTGGTAACGCACGAGTTTTTCGAAGTCCACGTAAATTGGAATTTTTGTCTTGTCCGCTTCGAACATCTTAATCAAGCCCAGCCTCGGGTCCACGCGTGCATCTGAGGAAGTTTTGGTGGTGTCGATGCCGAGTTGGTCGGTGATTTTCTTGTTGTACATGCGGTTAATCATTTCACTGTTAAGCAGGTACACGGGGCTGCCTACTACGGGGTAGCTGAAGCCCTTGCAGAACTCGAAGCCGCAGTCGCTTTTGAGAATTAAATCATAGTTTACTGGAATCGCGTCAATCTGAATCATCATCGTAGACGTGTCATTGGTCTGCCAGTCCTCTTCAGACTGCTCGATTATCTCAAACTGCATCGGATAATACCCATGGTCACTCAAGCCCCGCAAGCCAAAGTGCTCAGGCCACACGCGGCT
This sequence comes from Candidatus Bathyarchaeota archaeon, assembly GCA_937873375.1. GTDB lineage: Archaea > Thermoproteota > Bathyarchaeia > Bathyarchaeales > Bathycorpusculaceae > JADGNF01. The sequence goes on along the minus strand of CALMWK010000163.1, from coordinate 4,790 downwards.
AATTTCCATAAGCGTAAACCTCTCCGCCCCCTCGCTTGGCTGCTTGAAGTTCTTAACCGCCAGCAGCATGCCTTCTTCGAGCAAGCCCATGAGGTCTTTTTGGTACTCAATTTTTATGCGGCACTGGTAGCGGGCGCTGGTGCCTGAAACTTTGGATTCTTCGCCGCCGCCGAACATGCGGGGGATAACCGCGGCTAGTCGCGCGTTGAATTTGCCGTCGAAATCTGTGAAACAGGTTGTGTTAAGTTTTTTCTCTTCGTGTGTGCTCAATTTGGCTTCGCCTCTCTCTGAACGTGCTCATGTAAAATATGAACTTTCGCAATTTATGATTATTCAAAATCCAAACCGCGGTCGAGTCAACTACGGATTTGAATTGGCTGTAGTTCCACTTCGCAATTTTATCCGCGATGAACAAGGCTTTGTTGTGTCCGAAGGCTTCGGGTATGTTTGCGGGTGCCATGGCGATGAGTAGGTTCATGGTTAGGTTCTGCAGCTTGTTTGGAGCGGTTTTGTCTTTGAACAGTAACGTTTCCACGGGTTCCTCTGTTCCGTCGCTCATTGCATTCAGAAACACAGTAACGTTCGGGGGTTTGTAGTCAAACTCTGGATACGCCAAACGGTCAATCAACAACACGTTACTCCGCAGCAACGGGTCAGACTTGGCTTGGCTAAGCTGCACATACGTCTTCAAAAACGCTTTTTCGAGGCTGATTTTGTTTTTTATTATGCCCGAAACGTACCCTTTGCCCCGTTCCCCATCAGGCAGCATAGTTCGAAACGCGCTGTCGTACTCGATGAGGCTCCAAGGCGGCTGCACTTTGTCGGTGTTGAAAACGCTTGCGCTCTGAAGTATCATGCGGTCAGTGTTTGGCAGCTCCGCCAGCGCTTCAAGTTTCATCTGCGTTTTCAGGTAGCCTTCCCTGTGCAAGATGGGAACCAGTTGGCGTTTAAAGTCCCGCGCCGCCGTATCCTTAGTTATGCCCACTAGCAAGATGCGTTTTTTCCAGCACTCCTCCAGCAGCATCTGCAAAGTGAACAACGTGAGAAAACTGATGTCCAACGTGGTCAGCCAGTGCTCTTTGCCATTTTTCCATATCTTCATGGAACTCGCAGTCTCAGCGCCCTGCGTTTTGCTGAAAAACAGTTTGTCGCCTAAATCGAGTGTGAGTTTTCGGATGCGTTCCCACGTTGTAGCGTAACGCGGATTCAAAGCGTAAGCGCCGTTTTCTTGCGTGAGAACTTGCCTTTCCACAAGTCTTCCAAGCGTGCGTTGTACCCGTTGCGTTCGTTTTTCGTCGGTTATTTTGAAGGCTTGGAGAATTTGTTGGGGGGTTAGTGTTTTTTTCTGCTCAAGCAACGTAACTATAGCGGTGTGTAGGTAATCTGCCCGTGGCGGCGGCAACCCTAACTCCACGTTGCCCATGTGCTGTCTTGCAAGCGTCAAATCACTCTTGTCAATGGCTACGCCGTCAACTTCGTAGCCCAGAATCGTGCTTTTCGCGTGCCAAAACGACGTTTTCCTAGTCTCGTACAGGAGGCTTGCGCGTTCCGTGCTTAAGCTGCGGTCCATGAGGAGGATGTGGATGTTTTGTTCTGGGTCTGTGGCGAGTTTAAGTGCTAAGTAGTATTCGCTGAAGGTCATGATGGCGTTGGCTATGAGGCTGTTGTTGGCGATTTCCTCGTCTGTTGTGGGTTTGGCTGGGTTTTGTTCGTTTGGTTGTTCTTGTGCTGCGAAGGTGTGGTCTACGTCGGGAATTTCGTTGATGTATATGGGGACGACGCTGCTTATGCCCATGTTCTGCTGGATGGTTTTTGAGTCGTACTTGACTTTGGGTTGGGCGTCTGGCGAAAACGTGACCGTGCCAGTTGACGCGTATGCGCCGCCGAAGAATATGACCATGTCGAACAGTGGACGCGAGTAGAGGGTGCCGTCTACGCCTGCAAAACGCACTGCTTCTGTGCCGAAGAATTCCTTGGCGGTTTTCCACGCCTCACCCTTGTTGAAGTCTGTAACTATGAGGTTTGCAAGCAAATAATCGTAGAGGTTTTTGAGCGCGCCAAACCGCTGCTCGTAATCGGCGACCTGCTTGGTTGCGCCCTGCCGCAGCGTGTCACATGTGTGTTTCACTGTGTTGCTAAGTTTGGGCGCCGACACCTATCTTTCACCTTGTACTTCACTGTTTCTTGCCACAGCATAAAAAGGATTGTTGACACCAACACGCCTAAAATCCCGTTCACTCAGCATCTGATGGGAAGGTTGGTTTCGTCATGAAAATGGCAAACCTGGTGAAAAACCTTTGCATTCAGAATTGCCCTTCTTTTCGGGAGCTATAAATATGGCGAAAACGCATTTTTAGTGGAGTATAATGAAGAGTTTTAGTCAATACAAAAAACCAATTGTTGGCTTGCTTCTTGTCGCTGTCTTAGCTGTGAGTGTTTTTGCTTTTTACTGGTTTTCTACGTTGCCTAAACCTTTGCTGCCCAGTGAGGTTCGGGAGTATCAGGGAGAGGACCTTTCGGCGATTAACGATTTTAGGGAAAACTCCATCCACGGACCACAGTACATCAACAAGACCAGCTACCGACTAAACGTCACGGGGCTTGTCGATAACCCGACGGTGTACACGTACGACCAAGTTTTGACCCGCCAAAAATACCAAAAAGTAGTCACCTTGTACTGTGTGGAGGGTTGGAGTGTGAAGATTCTTTGGGAGGGCATCCTGCTCAAAGACCTGTTTAGCGAAGTGGGTGTTCAACCTGAAGCTAAAGTGGTGATTTTTTACGCGGTTGACGGCTACTCCACCTCTTTCCCACTGGAATACATAACAAACAGCAGCATAATTTTGGCTTACAAGATGAACGGCGTAGAAATTCCGCCTGAGCGAGGCTTCCCGTTTATGTTGGTTGCGGAGAGCCAGTACGGGTACAAGTGGATTAAGTGGATAACCAGAATTGAGTTGTCCGACAACGTGAACTATCGGGGTTACTGGGAAAGCAGAGGCTACCCCAACGACGCCAGCCTACGATAAAGCTGCCCATTTTTCCGCAGAAAAAACGTAATTTTTTTCTGGACACAAAAGACAAAAATAAGTCAGTTCACAGAATGTACTAACCGCGTTAAATCTGGCGCGATGTTGCGGGGTTCCCCAAGCCTGGTATGGGGCAGGCCTGCTAAGTCTGTGGTCGAAAGGCCACGTGGGTTCAATTCCCACACCCCGCGCCACTAATTCCAAAACTGGGCTTAATTCTGAGGATTTATTGTCAATGGTTTTGATTGTTGATAACCTAACTGAACAATCTTTTCTAAAGAAAACTTGGGGAAATAATAAATTACACCGTTTCCATAACTTGAATCTATGATATGTGCTGATTGCCACCAAGACATAATGCAGCGTAACCCTGAGATGTGCCCATATTGCCACAGTAAAAACCTTATTTCCGAAGAAAAATTTGCTGAGATTGAAAAGGCAAAGCCAATCGTGAAGAAAGAGATGGGCAAACTTGATTCCATAGTTATGGAGTGTCCTTATTGTGGTTCTTCTCAAAAGCTTGCTTCAAAGTCAAATGAAGTTACCTGCACTCACTGTCACAAGATATACACAATTCCTAAAAAAGTCCTAGACCTACTGTAAAGTTCATTGATTTCTTTAATTGCTTAGAATCTGCTTTTTGACCTAACTTCACTATGCCCCTTTGTTTTCTATTGGATGAAGAAACTCTGAAGTAACATCGACCACGTTGAGTTCTCCTTTAAGAAGGCACTTCACCATTAAATCATGTTTCTCCTCGCCTATTTTTGTTTCAGTTGAAAGAAGCATATCTTCTAGAATAGGTGATGGGCTTGAAAAAATTAAGAACTGCTCTATCTGAGAACACAGAACCTTTCTTCCAGAAACCAACAAAGGCACATTATTGTTAATGGGTTGCACGTAATGGGCAATTAATTCTTCAGATGAACAATTGAAGGAACGAAAACGTCTCACATTCTTTTTCTTGCCCACATAGTACTTGATAGCCAAAAGATAAAACGCCATGCAGATCTCATCACATATAAGGCCTATATTGGCACAAAAACTTTGTGTAGCTAAACCGCCTTTTCAAGCCGAACTGCGCCGTTTCCAGCCTTTCTATGCCTTTCCCAGCCGCGGAACAAACCAAATCTAAACCCTGAATTAAAAAATGGGCTTAAATTGGGGTTTTCAAAAAAGGGTAGGGGGAGGGGGTAGCTGAAACGTAGGGTACCCTACTAAGGGTCAAGTTCTGTTATCTCTGGGATTCTGAAAACGGGCAGGAGGAAGGGGCAGGTCAAAACTATAGGGTCCTATCAGAGGTCAAAAACCGTCAACATAAATTCTATAAATAAGGGGGCTATAGTTTGCTCCGAGCAATAGAGTTCAGCAACCGCAAGGAGAACAACCCGACATGCATCTTGAAGAGATGAAAAAAGAAATCGAAAACCTCGTCCTTACCAAGGGCTTTTACAATAAACCTGAGGATATCCCAAAAAAACTCCTCTTCGCCTTCATTGAACTTGGCGAAGCAAGCGACGCATGGAAGAAAGGTCAACCGCAAGAAAAAATCGCCGAGGAACTCATCGACGCCATATTCTACATCCTCGACGCAAGCCGCCTAGCCTGTCCAACAGTAAACATGGACGAAATGTTCCAGTACAAACTCAACAAGAACCTCGGAAGACCCTACCAATACGGCGAAGGACACAGAAACCAGCAAGAGGAACCAAAAAAATGAACCTGACCCACCCAAAAAACACAGCATTCACATGCAATGAC
>CALMWK010000162.1 GCA_937873375.1 Candidatus Bathyarchaeota archaeon | reverse complement strand
AAACGCTCATGTAATGATTAAATGCGTTATCAAACCCTTCCACATATAGTGGATACCAGCTTTCTAGATTTTCAGAAAGCACTATGGCTTGCGGTGTTCCCAAGGCGGCAATCCACAGACCCGTTTCTAACCTCTTCAAATCACAAATTTGTGCAAGTTTCACGTTTGCATCTACCCATTTAAGAAATACAAATTTCCAAGTGCGACTGGGTAGGTCATAAATTCCAATGCCACCTTTAACCAAGCTTGAATCCATGCCAAACACGATTTTGTCTCTAAGCGGTACAACTGGAAGAAACTGCCATGGACCCTCAAAGAGAGTATGCCATTCCAAACCGTGATTACTGGAACTAATTGCCCTAACATAATTGCCGTCCCCAAGAGTAGCTATCAATTGATTTCGGTAAGAATCGTATACCAAATCATGAAAATGTTTTGACTTCGGGTCTATGTCCAAGTTAGAGACAATTTCTTTCCAACATGATAGGTCTTCAGAAGAGTAAATTGATGCTGGAGACAAACCGTATTCTTGAACCAGAACAGCTTCACGAAATTCGCATGTATGCCAAAAAACATTCTCGGGTCTATGCGCTTTCAGAACAATTCTGTGCTTACCGCCTTTAAACAATATCAGAGTGTCGTCAACAGAAAACAAAATCGCGTCGTCTTTAGCCAATAGTATATGGCCTTTGGTTCCAGTGATAGTAACCAATTCGTTCTTTTCTGAGAAATTCGGAGAAAAACGAGCAAGTGTAAGATTACTGCCGTCCCTAAAAAGGACAAGTACCCCATCGGACTCTGTTGCACTAAGGGCGTTAATATTGATCAATTGCATTGTTTGTCCAACCAAAAAAGGCGGTATACGCCTGCATTAATAGAGCGGTTATGGAGTTCTGAGGAATACGTGAAAACCGCTACTGTATAAAATATTCATATGGTTATCAATTGCTGTCGTATTTTGAATCTGATCGACTTTAACTGTGTAAGTGGTGTTTAAACTTGCAAGAGTTACAGAGGAGTCCGGGTAGATTGGAGCATATGGATCAAAAGTTCCAGCTTTGATTGAATCAAGAACGTTCCTAACTGTTTGAAATGACACAGGCACACTAAAAGAAACATTAGCCATTCTTGCCACTCCATCTAAAGGTATATCATAATCGGTATAAATACCAATATTGTCAGGCAGATATCGGGTTATTGTGTTAGCTTCCACATAACCGGTGTAAGTAGTGAATATTGCACCAAATGATGGGTTTTCAATTGGAGCCCAGTCTGGCGATCCAGCTCCAATATATATTGAGACACTCAACAGACAGATTATACCAACAGCGGCTAGCTTTAATTTAGAGTTAATAAGTTTTGAGCAAATAATCGCCGACGCAAAAACAAGGAACAGGTACGCGATTTCATTGATGTAGCGCTCCACCGATGCTTCTGGCGCATTAATGACACTAACGAAAGCAACAATAATTAAGGGTAAACCTATAACGCCAATAATAACAGGGAATAAGTTAAGCACGTTTTTGCCACTTGCGTTACCAGTTTTTCTTCCGCGAATTAAATCGTAAAGAGAAGTCATCGTATAAGCGGCTGAAATACCAACTGGCAAAGCCCAAACAAAAGAAAAAATAACTGATGCGCTAACAAAATACCGAGGAGTATAAACCGAGCCACCTATAGAACTAGGAATACTTCTCAATAATCTTTCTAAAGGGTTGAGTATTGAAATAAATATAGGATTATTTAAAGACCAATATGCAATGGACAAGAGGCAAAGTAGCACAAACAAACCGAGAATAATATTTGATTGTGGATAAGATTGCTTGGCCACACCAACAAAATGAAAAAGAATAAACCCAACACAAATCAAAATCACGGCGATAATTCCAATTGGATGAAAAATTAACGCTGACGACGCAACTAACACCATAGGTAAAAATATGCTGCGCCGAGGCTTTCGCGCATATTCTATAAACAATGATATGAGAACAGCACCAAGAACCAAACTTACAAGGGAAGGAACTGCTTGAAGCAGAGCGGTTCGCGGGGTGGAAAGGAAAATAAAAATTCCAAGTACAGACGCTAATTGGCTTCCTGAAAGCTTAAGCAGTATATAGTAAATCATTAAAGCCATAATTATACTGAGTGCACCCAAGAATACTGCGAAAGAAACCTGAACATTACCAGTAAACAAAGTAATTACCGCATTAAAGACACTGAACAAAGGAATAGAATAATACCCACTGCTGAACTCGCCTGCAGTCGCAAAGTTTCCCTGCTCGGTTATCAATTTTGTCGCAAAAATATCTCTCCACTGGTCCGATCCATATATTATAAATCGGTTTTCAGCTATAGGGAGCAGACATTGCACTAAAGATATTACAACAACGGTAGCAAGCAAAGTGCGGGTTATGAGACGTTTCTTTCCAAGGCCACTTGTCAAAACTAAAAGAACTGAAGTTAAGAAAAGCGAAACAAAAACAGCATAATAAAGAGAGGGTCTTAAGCCAAACAGGTAAGAGTAAACAGCTATAACTAAGAATAGAACAATAAGGGAAAAATGAACCCGATAGAGTATCTTTAAAAACAATGGAGAACGTAAAGAGGAGAGCTTTTGGATTATGCTATTTCCAAAGTTTTTCTTAGAAATCAAAATCAGGAATAACACAAAAGCGAAAATCGAGATAGAAAATACTATCAACAGTTCTTGAAAACTAGCCAAATATCTCACCTCAAAGGTTAACTCAAATTCGTGGCAAGATGCCACAAACTACGTTTTTGCTTTCACAATTTTATTACAGAAGGCAATAAAGTTGTTTAACGTAACGTCATTATCAAATTTCTCAAGAAAACTTTTCCTACTCTGAGCCGCGAGATCGTTTGCAATTTCTCTGCTCAGACTGCTCACACACTCAATCTTTTCAGCTAATTCCCTACAGTTTCCGGGTTTGAAAAAGAAAGCACTCTTGCAGCTTCCAGCAATTTCCGGAGCGCCACCCACGTTAGAAGTTATTACAAGCCTACCCTTAAGGATAGTTTCGCATAGAACATATGGGAACGGTTCAGAGCAAAGTGAAGGCATAATTACAGCACGTACTTTTGTGTATAACTCGTTAAGCGGAGCAGACGTAAGCTTCTCATAATAAACTATTTTGGCATGACGCATTAATTCCGACTTAGGCACGGGTGAAGCAAAATTTGTAGCGTGCAGCTTAACATAAATGTCGCCCTTAATTTGCGCAAAAGCACAGCGTAAACTTTCAAACCCTTTTATTGGATTTGAGCCACCTAAAAATCCGTAATCATCGCCTTGAATTTTGGTAAAGTCAAATTCGGGCATCGGATTATAAATAACGCTGATTTTTTCACGTAATGAAGGAAACTTGGAGGCTATAGTGTTTTTTTGCGAATTTGATACGCAGATTATCCCGTCGCTTAAAGCGATTAATCTGCGCAGTTGAGTACCCAACGTCGAATTTAACAAGGTAGACGCTAAGGCGCTTTTCAGACTATGCCCCATATTTTGTTCATAAGTGTAGATACATTTTTGAGAGCAATGACGCAACTGACAGATTTCGCCTTTCGAAACATTATATGTACCAGAAACAGGACATACAAAAACGTGATCATGAAGGTGAACCAACACAGGTTTTCCATATGCCTTCGCAATAGGTATTGCAGAAAACCAGTACCGTGGAATATAGACTAAATCTGCCCACTTAAACAATTTTCTAAAAAAGCCTGAAAATGCTACATCAAACTTGAGCAACATCTGAAACTTAACAGCGCTGTTGCCCTTTAACAAAGGAAGCCTGTAAATGGCTACTCCATGGTTTTCAGAAAAGTTTGACTCGGCTGAAAACCTGTTTGTGACCACTATTACGTTAACGCCGTTTTTGTTGAGCAATTTGGCGTATTCGTAAGTGGCTAATTCAGCGCCACCACCATGTGGGAAAAACAATTCGCTAAGAAAAAGAATGTTCACTTGTTCACCTTACGATTAACACTAGTTAAGACTATGCAAAACATTTTCCCCAGCCAATTTCATCAAATAGCAATGTTCTCACATCCAACAACAAAAGGCATGAATAATACCACTATTGGTCAATTAGTTCAGTGTATCAATAACTCTGCCGTTCAAAATGGCAAATGATCCGTCGCAATTGTTCTTGCGATAGGCTTTCAGCCAAAGCGTTAACTAATCCGGAACGTGTGTAGCTGTCTTTATAGATTTTATTCATTAAACTAAAAAAGATAAAATATTTAGACAGCCTAAAGGGTAACCGAAGATCACTACCACTGAGCATTCTTTCAGGAACAGAATAATCTAAAACTGCCAGAGCCGCGGTAACAGCAGGAATGTTTGTTTTAAAAGCCAAATTAGCAATTTTTTGTGTCCACACAAAAAGTGTGCTGACAGCCAATTTGCTCATAGTCTTTTCGGCTAAATCACAAGTAGCCTTCACGTTATCATGTGTTAAAGTCAACACACTGCTATAGAAATCTGCGAGTGTATACATATGTTCTTTGTATAACGCATGAGAAGCAACAATGATAAGTTCTGCAGGTGCATTAAGGGTTTTGACCGTTACACCATCAATTTGCACGTTTTTCACATTTTGAAATAATACATGTTTATTCATGTAAGGTAAACTCGAGACGGTTGCTTCGAGTTGCAGGTCTACATAAATATCTGAATCATGTTGGGCTAGAGTAGCCGTAAAGCGGTTCTGAGATTCAGAGAGTAAAAAACCCCGATTTTGCAGCACTTTTACTGCATTTGTAAAGTCGTTCGGTTCTTTTAAAAGCACATCTACATCAGAGCCTGCATAAGCAAAAGGACGCAACGTCTTCATAACTGAATACGAAATACATTTACCATTGAACAGATTTGCCAAGAAACAGACAAGTTGGCGTATTTTTTCCTGTTTTGTACGTAGTCTAAGTAGTTCAACATCATTTACGCTTATTTTGCCGAGTTTACCAAGAGATTCCAAGTAAAGCAAGTCTACTTTGTTTAATGAGGCATTACGTAAACGTTCAGGTGTAAAAGCTAAATCAGAAGCACCCTTGAAATACGAAGAAACGCCTATTGTTTTTAAAACGTTGACTGATTCAGACATGTTCTTTACCCGCAGGGTAGAATATAGTTAAGTAATATTGAGGTAAGCCACAATTTGGTCAAATGTCTCTTCAAGAGAACTTTTTGAGGTGTCTATCACTAAGGCGTTGTAAGAACGCGCGAAAGAAGCGTACATTTTTCTCTGAAAATCAATAAAATGATTAGGCTCCAAAGCTGCAGCAGGAACCTCACCGTAGGTGAAAACGCTCTGTCTATTCTTAGAAATTCGCTGGTTGTAAAATTTTGCCCTCCGCTTGTAAATAGTTTCAAAATCGGTATCTAAAAAAATGAAGTTAGTGTTTTGCGGTATAAAATGTAAAAGTATGCGTGAGATTAAACTCTTCGAAAAAGCAGGGTCATCTAGAAAGTAAGCAACTGTGACAACAGTATCGAACAAGTACCTCTCCGCGATCAGAGTGTAGCCTCTTCGCAGGTATATTTGTGCACGCATAATTAGGGGCAAAACGCTAAAGAATTCAAGTAAAGACCAGGCTTTCTTTAAAAAAGCACTGTTTTGAACCGCAGGCGTTTTGACTTCAACATCAAAACAGTTAACAACAGCACGATAAAAACCTATAGAAACCAAAAATTTCCAAAGAAAATAAGCAAATGTATGAGGAGACCTTACCCAGTACTTTCGGACTTTCAAGCCTCGATTTTGGTAGTAATCGATTAACAGTTTAACCTGAGTGGTTTTGCCGGCGCCATCAGGACCAAAAAAGTGAACTAAACGTGGAGTCAAGGTAATTCCCAGTTTTGTACAGCTGTATTCTACCAAACTTATGACTTTAACGGGTTACTTTTTAGGATTCTTTCGTGAAGCAATTTAGTTACGTCATAACGCGTAGCCAACTAACTTTTGGTATAAATCTAAATGACTATTAGTCATGTTTTGCATCGAAAACTGAAGGGCATGCTTAATTGCCTCTTGGCCCATTCGATATTTAAGGTTCGCATTCGTTGAAAAATACGCTATTTTGTCAGCTAAGCCTTTCGGATCGCGGAAATCCGCCAGAAAGCCTGTTTTGTTGTGCTGGACCAAAGACATAGCGCCAATGGTTTTTGTTGCGATGACAGGTTTTGCACGAGCCATAGCTTCCACGATGGGTATACCGAAGGCTTCATAATATGAGGGCAATACTAAAACGTCGCACCAATCTAGGTTAGCTATCTTTTGCTCCTCAGAAACTGGACCTAATATGCTGACGAAGTTACTGAGGCCTAACTCTTTGATGATGCCAAAAGCTTCCTGCATAAAGCCATAATCTGGTCCTATACATCTTAATTCTATTTTATTCTTTCCCATTTTTAGTAAAGCATTTACAGCATAAAGTAGATCGCTAATCCCTTTTTCCTTCACAATCCTGCCGATATACAGAATTTTTAGTTTACCATCATCCAAAAAGTTAGGCTTATTCACAAAATAATGAGGAGGTATTGCTTCAGAAATCATAGAAACTTTTTGCTTTTCACAAACTTCATCGAAGGCTTGCTTTTGTAAGGGGGTAACGGTTATCACATTATCTACTGATCTAAGAACACGCAACGGAATGCCTAAGGACCAATAAAGCTTGGAGGAAACGTTGTAAGTTGGGGCGGGTACGCCTTGACCATGAGGAGTGAGAACCACTAATTTTTTAGGTTTTAGTCGTTTGAGAGCCAAAATTAGTGCATCGTTGCAAAGCTTCGGAAAATCATGTATATGAACCAAGTCGAAAGAATCGCTTTCGCTTATTGTTGATGTTATATATGGGAGGGATATAGGCTGGTCATCCGACGATCTTCTTGGATCAAAGGAAGGCTTGAAGTAGGATACGTCAAGGTCGCGCGCATCTTCAGTTTTGAACCCTAACTCATTTTCGGTTTTACCGAACTTTACGGTGTGGACATGCACATAAACCCCTTGAGCCTTCAAGTTCTTTACTAAATGGTAGACGTGTAAAGAGGGCCCTTTTATTGTCGGCGGAAAGTATGGAGTAACCATTAACACACGTAGGTCCATTTTACCACAAACGTAGCTTCAATTCGTGACTATTCACTACGACGTCATTTTCAGGCAAACAGAGGTTTTTCAAAGCGAGGTTGATTTTTTATTGTCTGTCTTCCGATTTTGAAAGCAAGAACCCTTTGATTTTTATTGCGTTTTGAGGACAAACATCTCGACAATTTAAGCATCGTACAAATCGGCACTTCTCGAAGTCTATTTGATATTCAGGTGATATAGCACCAACTGGACAAGCGTCTCGGCATTTTCCACACTTAGTACAAGCCTCACTTATTTCGGGGCGCGTCCCAATTTTTGTCGCAATTCTTGGGATGAGGCTTTCTCTGTGGAAAACTGAGGTAAGGTAGTCAAAAGTGTGCATCAAGCGGTAAGATAACTTGTAGAAAAAGCCTGAATCAGGAACTGGAAAACGTTCAAGTTTTTCTATGTTACCGATGATATCAATGCTTGAGAATCTCGGGTTCTTCTGGGCAATTTTTAGGTATTTAATTTTAGCTGTGTCTATTCTAAACAGGTTGAAAGCAACTTCATCAATTGCCACGTTATCTTGACCCCAGATTAAAACATTAGACTTAATGGCTGTGCCATAACCTGGACCCCCGAGTCCACCCATTGTTGTTATTGCATCTCCGATTGTCAAGGTGTTTTTATCTTCAAAATAATTAACGAGGTCAACAACAGATTGATCGATACCTTGGATGTGAGCTTTTCGCCTTTCCTCATCGGGAAGTAAACCAATGAAGTTCTTCATAGCGAAGGTCATTCCAGTCAACATATGAGTTTTAAATTTTGGCATGTTCAAAATGGCGTCAGCTTCAAGAACAGGTTTTGGAAGGCTGATCTTTTTTAGTACCTTTCCGCCTATGTCTACGCATTCAGTTTTGGCTTTTCTCAAGTTTACTAAGGAAAAATTATACTTTTGGGCTAGACTTTTGACTCCTAGAATGTCAAAGACTTTATCGGTGTCAAATTCAAATCCAGCTCCCTCTCCCAAGGTAATCTGAACACCCTTATTGATTAGTACTTTAACGACTTCCTCGATTAATCCTAAATCAGTGGTAGCGCCAGTTTTAGAGGACCGCGGGCAAACAAAATTTGGTTTTATCAGTATTTTTTTGTTCAAATCCAATTCTAATTCGCTTACGACCTGGCGCACTACTTTTTTGATGTCCTCATCACTATTTACTTGGTGAACATAGACTTTGGAGGTTTCGTGCATTGCAGCTATCACGTTTTTACATTAATTCATCTTGCAAGCGCTTTGTTGATACCACTCAATCATCAGTCGCAGTCCAGTTTCTATATCCGTTGAAGGAAAAAAACCTAGCTCGCGTTGAATTTTTTCAATTTTGTATGTTTGATCTCTGGAAAAAAACGCTACACGAGAACGCGTCAATGGCGGCTCAAAATTGAAGGCGGTGGCTATTTTCTCGCTGACATCAGCTAAGGGATTTGCCAAACGCTCGGAAACACCGAAAGTTTTTAGGGGAGCACCCAAAATTTTCGCGGATAGAAGCATGAAATCTTGATAGGTAAGTATCTCCTTACCTGCTGCAAGATACGTTTGTTTCATACTTATTTTCTTCTTTTCTATACACAAAATTAGGCTTTTTATCAGATCTTTCACATATAGAGGCTGGAATAGACTGCTGCCCCCGCCTATTAAGGGGAATAATACAAATCGTTTAATTATTCTAAACAGTTTAACGGTATTTTTGTCTCTAGGACCGTAAATATGGGTTGGTCTTATTATGGTAGCAGGAAAGCCCTCTTTATCGATGGCGTCTTTTAGTTTGAGTTCGGCGTAATATTTTGATTTTTCATATGGAAATTCAGGCGAA
>CALMWK010000161.1 GCA_937873375.1 Candidatus Bathyarchaeota archaeon | reverse complement strand
CAGCTCAAAGCCTAAGAAGTAGATGTGTATAGCAACCAAACTACAACTACATCTAATCAAAAAACAAAAGATGTGAAGCCTCAGTTCCCCATAATATTAAGTCCTCATCACAGTTCAGACGGCTCTTCATGCATCATCGGCTCCAAAAATAATCCGCCAGCAGGGAAATAAACTTTAACACACGGAAAATCTTTTATCAACAATCAACACTACTCACAAAGCATTAGGTGAAACAAGTTGACCGCTGAGAGAGCAATTCATGCAGCAGTGTTTGTCCTGTTGCTTGTGGGTTTATGCACCTTAACTGGGTGGATAAGTTACCACTACATACAAGACGAAATAGTACTTCAAATAGCAGGCATCGCACTAAGCTGGGGAATAATTCTCTTGGCGCTCTACATTATCTTCAGAAAGCTCAATTGGCACTGGTGGACTAACAGCTTAACGTGAGAGAACAAACTAAGAATTTGTACAAGAAGAATCTGTTGAAGAAGTATGGAAGGCTATTTTACGCGGGTTATTTTGATTTTACCCAGTATCTTCCAGTACTCGATTTCAGCGCCTGCAACAAGTTTGGCTTTAAGGTCTTCTTCATCGGGGAAAGACGCGTCTAAGTACTCGTAGGTTTCCAAGTCCATAATTTGCACGCCGGTTGGGTTGACTGCGAAAACTTGGCCAGGTTTTTTGTCGATTATGGGAACTTCTGCATTGGCATCAACAGGTTTAACGAACTGGCGTTTTTGTCCGTCGAATACACCTATGGCGACGATTCTTGCTTTGGCTGCGCCGTGTTTTCCAGGTTTGGATTTGGTTATGTCCATTATGCGGCAGGGTTCGCCTTCAATCATCATGTAGCCGCCAACTCGTAATTCTCCAACATCCATTGGTTTAGTCATACTCTCACTTCGAATGTCTGGTTAATTAGTTAGCATTTCTGAACAACACCCATATATAGATTAAGGTGCCGCTATTTACTGAACGGTGGAAAAGTTTGTTCAAAAGCGTCGGATTAGTCGCCCGCTACGATAAAGAGCAAGCGTTGACGCTAGCAGAGGAACTGGCAAAGTACCTGAAAGCCAAAAATTTGCAGGTTTACATGGAAGATACGCTGGAAGGCAAAGTTGACGCCCAAGTTAAGCCTGTGCCGCTTAAGGACATGAAAACCGATTTCATCATAACCATAGGCGGAGACGGCACCATACTACGAACCTGTGTGAACATTCCTAAGCCTGAACCCCCGATACTAGGAGTGAACATGGGGGTGCGGGGTTTTCTGACCGAAGTTGAACCTAAAGACGCGATAGCCGCGGTGGATAAGATTCTTAAAGGCGAGTTTAAAATCGAAAAATGCGCCAAACTTGTTGCCTCCGCTGATGGAGAAAAGCTTCCTGACGCTTTAAATGATGTTGTGGTTTCTGGAGGAGAACCCTCAAAAATCCTCTACATGCAAATATACAAAGATGACCAGCCAGTTGCGAAGTGCGAAGCAGACGGACTCATAGTTTCCACGCAGAAGGGCTCCACAGCCTATTCACTTTCGGCTGGAGGACCAGTCTTGGATCCTGAAGTGGATGCGATTGTTGTGACGCCCATTTGCTCTCTGACAACTTTCCGTTCCTTAGTTTTCCCCGCTAACTCGAAAGTTACGATAGAATCGCTAAGATCCAAAGATATTCTTGTCATAGTTGACGGAAACTATCGCCGAGTGGTTCCAGCGAAAAATCCTTCAGTAACCGTGGTTCGCTCGGGAAACGTGACTTCGTTGATAAGGTTCAAAGGCGATTTTTATAATAGGCTTCAGAGTAGGCTGCTGTTTAAGGGAACGGGATGAAAAATCCAGTCGAACACCCAATGCAGGCGTGTTATGGTTTTGGACACTTCTGCTTTCATAGCAGGGTTTGACCCGTTTGGCATAGGTGAAGAGCAAGTCACCACGCCAAAAGTGGAAGAAGAAATCAGAGATTCCCTGACCTTGCTGAGATTTAGCACCGCCATTGAAATTGGGAAACTAAAAATTATGGTGCCTTCGCAAGAGTTTTTGGATAAGGCGAAAGTTTACGCGACTTCTGTGGGTGACTCGTTTTTCCTGTCGGAGACGGATATGCAACTGCTCGCGGTAGCCTTGGAGCTTAAGGCGGCGGGGAAGAATCCGCAGATAGTGACGGATGATTATTCGATACAGAACGTTGCCACCCAGATGGGGTTAGGTTTTGTTTCTCTTGCAACGTTTGGCATACGCCGCCTCCTGACATGGATACGATATTGTCCTGCTTGTCACAAAGAGTACCCTGCCAACTTCAAGGCTAAAACGTGCAGAATTTGCGGCACTGATCTTAAGCGGAAACCGCAGAGAACCGAAAGAAAACCAAAGAAGCCAAACTAAAACGCGGCGTGTTTCACTTTTCACGTCCAGCTTTACAATAAGGCTAAAAGCAAAATAAGGAGCAACCCTTCTGTGGCGAAAATTGGAACAACGATGCGTTTGGCTTTCTGAAGAGTCTTGTCCACGAGAACCGTTAAAGAAGCCAGACACCCGCCTCCGATGACCCTGACGTTGGGAACCACGGTACTGAGGCAGCCTGCTTTGCAGGTTTCAAGTTTGCCTGCGGCGGTTTGCACGGCAGTCTTAATGTGGTTAATCAGGGTGTCTTGGTTCATGGCTTCGCCGACTGGATGGTACCCACGTTGACCCAACACGACGGCGCTAACTGCATGGGTGTCAGTTGTGAAAACCTCGCTTTCTTGGAAGCCCTCCGCGGTCAGGGTGGAGAGGATTTTTTCGCGTAACCCAGAGACCATGTTGTTTCCGTCGATGACTACGTAGGCGGTTTTTTGCTCGGCAACTTTTACTACTATTGCGGTTATGCCGCCTGTGCCCATGCCGTCTTTCAAGGTGAATTCTTGGGGGTAAATCGTGGCGGTGCCAACTTCAAACGGGTATGAGGACAGGGAAACAGCTTTTTGTAAGCATTTTGCTGCGACGTCCCTTAGCGTTTCTATGGAAGCCTCGATGTTTACGTTGCTGGTTAGGCTGTTGTGAGCGTTAACTACTATGGCGTGGTCAAGCCCCAGTTTCTCAGCCGCCTCCCGAACGATGCCGCCTAGTTCTTGGGGCAAGTCTTCAGTGGTTTTAGGTGCAAGCGTGAACGAGAGCAAAGCAGTTTTTCCGAAGATTTGGCAAGAAGCCGCCACGAATCCTTCTGAGACTTTGACGAATTGTGTAGCTTTGTCACTTGATGAGGGGAACTTTGCGGAGCGTAATATGTGGTTGATTATTTTGTGATTTTGTGCTTGGGATGCTGCGTCAAGCTCATGCCCAAGGAGCCCTAGTGGAACGCAGGCGTCGCCGCCGTATTCCTTTTCATATTCATGTTTGAGCATGGAGGGGAGCAGGCTGCTGCCAATGTTCTTGAAGGGACCAGGATGAACTAAGGGGACGATTATAGCTGCTTTGGGTTTTGAGGAGTCAAATTTTAGGAAGGAAACTTCGACGTCTTCGTCTTCGCCGAGTTTTTCAAAGAAAGCCTCCAAGGGGGCGTTGAGGGCGGAGACCCAGTTGAGCATGAAAGCTTTGAAGATTGTCATGGAGGATATATCGTACATTTTTTGTCCCATACGGTCCAGCAGGGAAACGAAGATTGCTGCTGTGGCGCATGCCACGATGGGTGATACTACGAGGAAGGGCAGGTAATCTATGGGGGCAACGTTGAGGTTTGTCCAAAGAGCCACAAACGGAAGTATGCATGGGAGAGGCTGAAGTAGAACAGCGACTAAGCGTCGTGCCGATGAGGCGGATGATGCTGCAAAGAACACCACTGCACGCAAGGTTAACAGGGCAGCAAAGCCTAAGAGGCAGAGTTTTACCCACCACAAAAAGTTGAAAGCCACGCCAAAAACTACGCCTATGGTTATGAAGAAGAGCCAGAATATCCATCCGAAGTAGGAAAGAGCCGCGGTTCTTCTGAGCACGAATATGGGGTCGCCCAGAACTGCTTTGCTGATGACCCAGTCAAAGAAGAAATTAACCGTGAAAAGGACCCCGGCAAGCAGTAACCCGTTGATTAGTCCATCTACTGAGGGGAAAAGAGCGACGCTGGAAACGCCAACGACCGTGCACATTATGGCTATGGCGGCAAGTGCCTTCTTGAATGACGGAAGGAAAAACAGGGAAGCGTAATGCCTCTTCGCGTTGTTCATTAACTGGTTAAGCGAGTCGTCAGTCGCCACAGCCATCATCTCAAGATGAGTTCAGTATGAGAGAGGGTATTCCTATTAAAGTCTAGCTAAGTCTAAACAGATTTCTGGACGCGAAACACACTTTCCAGATAACCACAGATGCCGAAAGAGGAAAGTTTAACATGAAAGTATTAAAGAAAAAAGCAAAACAAGCCTGAGCAGTGACTAATTTAACATGAATCCGTCTTGTCTTTGAGGGGTAATTGTTTTATCGGTAAGGTGAGTATGTATTCTGTTTGCGAAGTGTATGCCTGAGCAAGAATTGCCCCCATCCATATTCCAGATGCTCGAAAGAAACGTGGGCAAAAAAATCAGAGTCATTTTGGACCCTGCCTACGGGTTTGAGGGTGTCTTGATGGCGGTAACGAATCAACCGTCGGGAATCTGGCTTTCAGAAACTGAAGCCATTGTATTAAGGTCAACGATAGCTCAGCCTATTCCTCAAGTTGCGAGCCGAGAGGAAAGAAGCGAAATATTTCTTAACTTAACTTCAGTTCAAAGGATAGAAGTTATGCATGCGCCTCCGCCAAGGCGATGAAAAGAAGAAGTTTAGAAGATTTTAGCTAATACGGAAACCACTATCAGCGAAATTGCCAAGACCATGAGAAGTTCAGGTCTAATTTTGATGCCTTCGGTTTCTTCCTCGAAGAACCTCAGCAGCCCTGCGCTCCCGGCAGGCATTGGACCT
This sequence comes from Candidatus Bathyarchaeota archaeon, assembly GCA_937873375.1. GTDB lineage: Archaea > Thermoproteota > Bathyarchaeia > Bathyarchaeales > Bathycorpusculaceae > JADGNF01. The sequence goes on along the minus strand of CALMWK010000161.1, from coordinate 2,765 downwards.
TGGCTGTCTTTTCTTTTTTTGCTCATCTGTGTTCCTCTTTATGGAGTAATAGAAGTCTATATTCTGCTGCATTATTAATGTTGCGCACTTCGTTGTTAAGGTGTTCCTTAAAAAGCGCAACTAAGGGTTTCCACACAGAGACTTTCTTGGTCTACCCCTCTATCGTTTCTGCATTGAATTGCTATTAGGCTCCAAATATGATTGTCAATCACGCTGAAAGTTCAATCTATAAATAATGGAGAGGTTAACCACAAGAGACAGAGGGATAAAATGAACATATGTGAGTTCCAAGAAATGATGAAGCATCTCTATTTCCACCGAGACTCCGAGCGCGGCTTGAAAGGCACCTACGAGTGGCTTGTTGACGAAGTGAAAGAACTGGGCGAAGCGTTGGAAGGTAACGATAAAGAAGCCACGGAAAAAGAGTTCGCTGATGTCATCGCATGGCTTGCATCATTAGCCAACATAGTGGACGTTGACTTGGAAAAGGCAGCCCTCAACAAGTACCCACATAAATGCCCAAAATGCAACAGCTCACCCTGCAAGTGCACATTCTAAGAGACTAAGCGTTTCTGTCCTGACCCCGTCAATTCCCAAAAATAGGGGCGTTTTGATTTTCGGCGAACAGTTCCTTCGGCTTCAAGCAGATGCAGATGGTACATTGCAGCAACATAAGACAAGTCTGTTTTTTGTGCGATGCCGCTTGCGCTGGATAAATCCTGTTCTAGAAGGTTTAGAATCGTGGTGCGGGCGGTTAAGCCGCTTTTCACGCTTTTTACACGGTGCAGGTAGGCGTTTGGATGGTAAGGCTGTTTAATGGTTGTCCACCGAGTATAGATTTGCTGTCAAGTTGAAAAGCTTTAACCTAACCAAAGTCAAAAAGGCTTGCCTGTTTGGGCTTCTTGTTGTCAAACATGGAGTGTATTTCTTCTTTTATCAGCATCATTCTCTGTGTATAGTAGTTCGGAAGCCCGTACTTGTCAACAAGCTGCTGCGCTGCATCTAGGTACTTTTCGATGCCTCCGCGGTAAACCGTCAGAGTGAACTTGCCGCCGCACAAGGGGCATTTGCCGAGCAGAGGCAACCGACGAAAACGCTTGTTGCATGATTTGCACCTGAAAGCTTGTGTGGAGAAAGCGCGCAGGTTACCAGATATGTCTCTGATGAAGTGTGTGGTTAACACTTTGAGCGCCACGCGCCTGACATCCACAGCCTCAATCTTTTCGCCTAACTCAAGTTGGAGGTGCAACTTCTCAATCATTGTCTTTAACTGCTTATAGCTACTCTCGGAGTTGCCCATGTTAATGTTGGAAACAGGTGTGGTGTAGTTGAAGCCTTCAAACTGAGCATCCGTTCCAAGCCGATGGCTAACTATGTCCATAACAGGGCTAAGCTGTTTAGCTTCTGCCTTCGCAAGAGTTCGCTTGTAAAACTCAAGGGGATAAACGCCGTCAACGTCGAAGTCATGTGCTTGGCGCTGCACCTCTTTAGTGTTAACAAACGGAATTAAAAGTAAAGGAGCATCCATGATTCCGCCTATCTGCGCGGGCAAATACCTGCGGGAAAAATTCAGAAGCGTATCCAAAGCCAGCATAATGGCGTCCTCGTCGCCGTCGCAATCGCGGCGTTTAGCTGAGTGCCAAATTGGATGTGCATAAATCACCTTCAGAGGTGTGAAGCCGATTACTCGTCCCAGAATGCAGGCGCATGTGTGAGGAGCCAACCCCATAATCAAGTGCCCAACTAACTCGTCAGGGCTTTTCACGTTATAGTAACTAGGAAGTTTGTAAACCCTAACTAACAGCGAGTCCAAGAAGTTAGCGATCTGCATAAAGTATTCTGCGGCGTTACGTGGAATGACAACGTCCTGAATTTTAAGCTCCAAAACTTGGTCGGGGTCAGTTAACGGTACACCATGTATGTCGTGGGTGTAGCCGAGTTGCCTTAGCTTTTCAACTGGAACTCCAATTTCACCAGGCTTAATATGCGTCAACGGCGCGTTAGTGGCGTCAAACCGAATCGTGCCATCCTTGTAAACCGACAAGTCATATTTTGCACGTAAAATGCCCTTCTCAAGAATCTCAGGAGTCTTATCCTCATTCGTTAAACCCTTAACGCCCCTAAGCTGCTTAGGTATGGGAAGACCAAGATTGTGGGAAGAGACATCAATCATTTCTTTGAAATTAATCGTTTGACGCTGGTATGGAACACCATCAGCCTTACACTGCGAACAGCCGTTCTCCTTCAATGGACGCCCACACCGCGGGCAACTCTTCTCCGTAATCGTTTCGCAGCCGCAGTCGGTGCATTTCACCCGTAAAGTGTACGTTTTACAGTTAGGGCACTTGCGCTTGACAACCACAACAAACGCGGGGCCCCTTCGTCCTGCCTCTACCAAGTCTCTGTGAGAACCTCCAGCCAAGCTAACTGGGAAAAGAACATGGACCAAAGGTTTCATCTCACGGCGCTTCGCTTTTTCAGGTCGCCCCATGCGCGCGCCCACAAACGTAGGAGCCTTATCTCTAACGTCTACACCAGCCAAAATGCTGAGCGCCTTAAACACAAACTCCCCTACAGAATCATCTAATGCCCGAGAAGAGCCATAGCCAAGAGTCAAAGCCAAAACGTAAGCATCCGCACCCTCAAACACAAGTTTTCCATCCAAGATTCTGTGAGGCGCAAAAATCCGCCGCAAAACTGCTGTCACGTTCTGGTCCAGTTCCCCAACAATTTTGCAGACAGATTCGCTTTCAAGTGTCACGTCA
>CALMWK010000160.1 GCA_937873375.1 Candidatus Bathyarchaeota archaeon | reverse complement strand
ATGGGCGCTATTTTATTTCTACGCATGCACTAACTCCATCTGGCCTGTATGTATGGGAAAGTTAGAAACCCCCAACAACAGAATTCTGCTTTTGGAGCAGCCGCAAACAATTAGGAAACGGCTCATTTTTTCAGAAGCAAGATGTGGTGATAAGGTACCAAGGTACCCTTATTTTTCGTCTATAACCTCAAGGGCATCTATGAGAAAACGGCTCTCAGAATTTTGGTTTAGTGGACTTTGAAGTCTTCGTTTGTTGAGCTTTAGTCTTCTTGGTATTCTTCTTTAGCAAGTTCAACCGATACCGAATCGTCATGTTCAACTCTCTTTTCGGTCTTCTTCTTGGGTTTTTGTTCTCTTCCTTCCATGAACGCGTTTTCTGCGGCAGTTATTTCATCATCTTCCAGCATTTCTTCTCTTTGCGCATCATCGTAAATATCTTCAGTTTCTACTTCCTTGTTTTCTTGCGCAACATCATCAGTGTCAACATGCTTCATTTTTCGTTTTTTGCTCATACAAAATACCTATAAGAATTGTGTGACTGGACACTTATAACCAGTTTTCTTTTTTCTCCTGTCTCTACTCAAAACCAGTTTGGGAACAAACTTTACGCATCTTTTGCCCTCGGATGCGAATACAATGACCCAAAAAGAGAATGCCCTACTTTGCGTGGATAAGGAATTAGCTGAAAAATCCAGATGATTGGTGCTTCACTTCTGTTATGCGTTTGGAATACTTAATTAGCTAGTATCAACATCAACATTGTAGCAGTGCAATCCTGAACCTTGAAGGAACAGGGGATTTGATTTTGAATGTCATGGTTAAAAGCTATGAGAGAGAAAGAACCGCCTGAACCAATAAACCCCGTTGGAACTGTTGTGATAGGCAGTCTTCATCCAGACATGATGGATACTGCTAAAGAGATGGTTAGGAAATCTCTGAAAACTGCTCTGTTTAAAACGGTAGACCTTGGGAGAGGTGTTTCTCCTACAACGTTTGCTTCAAAGGCTAAAGAGGTAAATGCCGAAATAATAGTGGTTACAATAACTCTGGATGCGGCAAAACCGAATCTTCCAAAGTTAATTTCTGCAATAGAGCTTGAAGGGTTAAAGGACAAAGTCGCAGTAATGATAGGGGGTGCTGCAGTGACTAAAGAGGACGCAGACAAAATAGGTGCACTATATGGCAAAACAAGGGAAGACGCTGTTGCTTTAGCAAAGAAAACAATAGAAAACAAGAGGAGCCCCACCTAACAGTTTATTGGTTCCAAAACGTCTATCGCGTACTAAATTATCAGGTTAAGTAAATATCAGATTTGCTAATCTCAAAATCAGAATGACCAAACATATAACACAGAATATAGAGCCCAAGGTAATTCCAGATATTACTCAGATTACTGGAAAACCGCCCTGAAACGAGAAAAAGGTTACTGGGTTATTTCTTGCTTTGTTTTACGCTATCTTTTTTCGGTTTTTCTCCCGTACTTTTATCCGCGCATTTTACACAGCAGGCCGCATATTCTTTGCCGTCGATTATAGTTGTAGCTGTTGACAACTTGCATAGTTCAGGTGTGCTTTCTGAGCTGCAGAATTCGCATTTGGAAGTCTTTGACTTCATTTTTTCACCTCATTGGATGCTTCTTGTTTTTTGTTGTAATCCTTTATTGCAGCATGCAGTGCGTCTGCAGCTAAGTTTGAGCAGTGCATTTTGACCGGCGGCAATCCTCCTAACGAAGTTGCAACGTCTGCCCGAGTTATTTTCAATGCTTCTTCGAGTGTTTTTCCTTTAGCCATATCTGTTGTCATGCTGCTTGTGGCTATTGCAGCTCCGCAGCCAAAAGTTTTGAATTTTATATCTGTTATTCTTTTGTCTTTAACTTTGATGTACATGGTCATTAGGTCGCCGCAGACGGGGTTCCCTACGGTGCCTACGCCATCGGCATCCGGAATTTCCCCTGTGTTTTTAGGGTTTTTGAAGTGTTCCATAACTTTGTCTGAGTACATTATTCTTTCAACTCCGCAGGTGTCAAGGGTGACATTGCCCTTAACCGCTTAATTATATTAGGCATCAAACCTATAACGTATTCGACATCTTCCAAACTGTTTTCCCTACCTAAACTGAACATTATTGACCCATGAGCTTCTTCATGTTTTAGTCCAGTTGCAAGCAACACATGTGAGGGTTCCAAAGTCTTTGAAGCACACGCAGAACCGGAGGAAACAGACACACCGTTCATTTCCAAGCTGAGCAGCATTGATTCCCCTTCTATGAAGCTGTATCTGACGGATACGTTGTCGGGCAGTCGATTAGTCGGGTGTCCATTTAGAAAAGTGTAAGGCAATGGTTTGAGCAAACCTTCGATTAGGCGGTCTCTAAGTTTAGTCAACTTTTCGAGGTGAGTTTGCATTTCTTGTTTAACGATTTCCGCTGCTTTCCCAAATGCTACAATGCTGGGTATGTTTTCAGTTCCCGACCTTAGGCCTTTTTCCTGTCCCCCTCCATGCAGCAGAGGCTCTATGCGTATTCCATCTTTCACATAAAGCGCCCCAACGCCCTTGGGACCATACATATCGTTTGAGGAAATAGTTAGCAGGTCAACGCCTAAGGCTTTCACGTCTATTGGAACTTGACCAGCGGCGACCGTTGCATCAACATGCAGGAAAGCGTTTTTAGTGTGCACTATTTTGCTGATTTCTCGTATAGGCTCAATTGTACCTATCTCACCATTTGCGTATACTATTGATACAAGGGTTGTTTTGTCGTTTAGTTCTTTTTGGAGGCTGTCTAAGTCTAAAGTGCCAAACTTATCGACGGGAAGAAAGACTGCTTCAAAACCTTTTGTTGTTAGAAATTTTACTGGGTTCACTACTGACATGTGTTCTACGCGTGAGGTTATGATTTTTGTGCCTCTGTCTTTGTTGCGGTTGGCAGCGCCTTTAATTGCTAGATTGTTGCTTTCGGTTGCGCCAGAAGTGAAGATTATTGATTCTGCTTTTTCAGCATTAATCAGTTCTGCAACTTTCCTTCTTGCTTCATCAAGCGCGCGTTTTGCTTCTTGACCAGCAACATGTAATGATGAGGGGTTGCCGTATGATGTTTTCATGTAGGGTAGCATTGCTTCTATTGCTCGGGGGTCAACGGGTTTTCCCGCGGCATAATCCATATTTACTCTTTTTGTTGTTGACATTACTCTTCACCTTATAGACAAAACTGTTTTATTTTCTAAACCTGAACTCTGAAGGGGGTAGCAACGGAAGGGCTAATGTGCTGCATTGCCCGGTTTTCTTATATTCTTTTTTTACTTTATCTTTTTAATAAGTATCCGAATTGTGTTGCCTTCTTTGGTGCTGCTGACTATTTCTTGCCCCAGATGCTTTACGAGGCTGTGTATGTCTGATTCAGCAGCGGGGTCATCAGCAACAATCTCCATGGTCTCTCCTATCTCCATCTCGTCTATTGCTAATCGCGTCCTGAAGACCGGCTCGGGACAGTATAAGCCCAAACAATCCAGTTTTTTGTCGACTTTGTCTGTCATGACATCTCCTCTAAAGCATAAGCGTGTTGTTGTTTAAAGCGTTTCTTTCTAAAACCACATGGTAGCGTTTGCACTTAGAGCTAAGTCGTTTAGTGTTGCTGCCCCCACTATTTTCACTCCCGGAATCAGGTTTACTTTGTCCCATCCGAACATCTGTTTGGACGCTTCACATACGTTGATTTCGATTCCCATTTGAAGCGTTTTTTGGATCATTTCTGCAACGGTTGGGAACGCTCCTAGCTTTATCTTTTCAGCTGCTCCTGGAAGTAGTACTTTGAGGCTTTGACCTAGAAAGTAGACTTTGGGGTTTAAGCCCATAGCTTTGGCTGTTTGAGCCAAGACTAACGGAGAGTATTGTCTTTCGGGATTGTCGCTGGTTTGTACATATAAAATAAATTTTTCGTCTTTCAATACAATCGCCCTTTCTGTTTTTCTGTTATGTATTTATTGTACTTGCTTCGAAATAAATATAACGATGTTATTTGGGGATTTTGGTAACAAGCAAAAACATGAGCATGATGGCGGGGCTGGCTGTCCCTGAATCTGATAGGTTCAAAGCTCTTACATAGTTCACTTTGAGCTTCACGATTTGCCTTCCGCATCAGCAGAGGTCATGGCTCTTTTTGTTTTGTGGATTGTGTTATGCGGTGTGCGGGGGTACCTTGACATTTTGAAGAGCATTTTTTGTCATCGGTTTTTCTCGCAGCAGCCCACTTTATCAGAGGAATTACTGCTTTTCCAAGCTCCGAGCCGTCGTTTGTTAGTGAATATTCCACTCGTGGAGGTATCTCGGCAAAAGACTGTCTTTTGATTAGTTTTTCGGCCTGCAGGTCTTTTAGGGTGTCGGAGAGGGTTTTTGGGCTGATGCCGCTTAACTCTTTCATTATGTCGTTGAATCGAAGTGTTCCCCGATAGCATAAAAGGTGGATTATTAAGAGCGCCCAT
>CALMWK010000159.1 GCA_937873375.1 Candidatus Bathyarchaeota archaeon | reverse complement strand
AAGGGGATGATTTTCGTCTGCAGGCATGCTTTTTAACCGCCCCATCACTCCTGCAGTGCTGAGATAAACAAAATGTTCTATACCTTCGCTTAGACACGCGTCTATCAACAGCTTTGTTCCTTTCACGTTTATCCTGTGATACTCACTCTCGTCAAACTCACTTTGCCATCTTCCTAAAAGAGACGCCAAGTGAAATACAACATCAACGTCTTTCACCGCTCTTCTAATAGTGGTTGCGTCTGTCACATCGCCATAAATAAGGTTTACATTCTTTAGCCAAGGAGGAAGAATGGTCTGCCACCCACTCCTTATCAGAGCACTTAGGCTAAAAGCAGGTTTTTCCCCGAGTTCTTCCATCAGATGACTACCAATGAAGCCTGTTGAACCTGTTACAAGTACACGCATCGCAATTGACTCTCTGAAAGTTCATGTTCGTTTAATAAAAAAATCAATATTTTTAGCTTGCAAGAAGCAAATTCTTGGCGACCTTAGCCATGGCAGTCATACTGCACAGCATGTTCGAGTATGATTGGTTTGCCATCGGACAATAGCAATTTCCATCTTTTATGTAAGTTCTTACTGTTTGTGCCCGGTTTGAATTCCAAAGTTTCTTAAAGTCGCAACCAAAATCCCGTACATTACCCATAGACTGAGTATAAGCCAGTATGCAGCAAGGCCAAACTTCGCCGAAGGGATTCAAATGTGCATTAGACAAACCAGCGTAACACGGCAAGACCTGCCGTTTTTCATTTAGAATTCTTACTACGTAGTCGTAATAGACTAAACGGGATGCTTCGGTGTATTTGGAAATCGAGCGACGACTTTTCAGGTTTTGCCTTGTGTTTTCTCTGAAACTCAGTATTAACTTCTGGTAGGTTTCAGCATCAAGCGTGATGTCATCGGGGAGGTTAAACAGTTCGGACCGGTTCTCGGCAATCTCGGTGACATAACTGTCAGGTTTGAGGCTTCTTGCGTAATCGATAATTTCGTCCAAATGATTTAGGTTAAACTTAGATGTTATGGTGTTGAATCCTAGGTGAAAGTTAGGATATTTTTGCCGTAGATTACTGAGTCTTGAGTAAGTTTCAGTAACTTTCAAAAAATTGTTTTTGACGCCTCTAATTTCGTCATGTAATTCCCCGACGCCGTCTAGGGAGAGTTTAATGGTCAAAAAAGTTTTACTAGATATTGTTTCTAAAATTTCTTTTACTCGCTGCTCAATCAGATCAGTTAGCAATCCGTTGGATGGAATATGAACCAGATTAGGATATAGGTAGCGTTCACTTAGCCTGATTATGTCTAAAAGATCGTTTCTCAGAAAAGGCTCTCCGCCGCTCATATTTAAGAAATACAGTTTGCCTATGCTTCTGAAAATCGTTTCAATTTCTTCTAGGTTGAGTTCTTCTGAACTACGGTCAGGTTTTTTCCAGATATTACAGGTTTTACATTTTGAATTGCATTTATTAGTAACAGAAAAAGTAAGAACTAAGGGCATCCCCACGCTAGCCAAACCCATTCTTGCGAACCGATATCGAATAACCCTTAAGAGAATTTGATTGTATCGCATTGTTCAACTACCTTTTCTGGATGTACCAGCCTGAATCTGTTCGTTTTTAATGCAATCTTGAAATCAAAACTTTGTGGGATTCCTTTTTGTTAAATGGTCTATAAATGCTCGGTTAATCCCCTTTGCCCAAGCTTTCCCATCTTCGCCTAGTACTGAGAGGAACGGCGCAAAAAGGGGCAATAGCAAATAGAAAAGTCTTATCCAAAAGGGCGGTTTCGAGTAATCCAACGCTTGGTAAATTCCAAGAGTCGTTCTGTTTTTGTATGCTTCTTCCTGTCTTACATTAACTGTTCGCTTAGTTATTACAAACGCTTCAGTACAAAAACGCGCTCGATAACCAGACTCCAGAGTCTTAAAGAGAATGTAAGAATCCTCAGCTATACAAGGGGGCAGAGGTAGCGCATGTTCGAAAACTTCTTTCTTAATTAGCATGAGCTCTCCGCTTGCAGCAATGTGAAATTTCCGTCTCAAAGGATTGAGAAGTCGGTAAAATCTCACCTGAGGACCACCAGAGACCTTCACATCACAATAAACCAGATCGATTTTTGGGTTCAGATGTTTAAGGGCGTGTTCAAAATTACATATTTCTGTGTCGACATCGTTGAGCACTATTACATTGGCGTCTTTAGGTATAAACGAGGCACCGAAGTTGATTGCGTCCCATTTGCCGCGGTTTGCTCTGAAAATAACGTTTGGATGATTCACCTTTTCTCCACAGACAATAAGAAACCGTATATTCATCTGTTGCAGTTCTCTTATTTTTGTGCCTATGTTTTTTCGGTCTCTTGCGGGAACAATCATAAAGAGAAATGCGCCGCGGTCAGTAACTTTCAGAAGTATCACCTTGAAACAGCTTGAAAACTAAATTTATTGTTCAAACTCTAAAGCAACAGGAAGCTCGCAGGATTAACGAGTTTGTGTAAGATTTAGTTGAAGATCTACAAAGTGACCATTATACGAAATTCCACCTGATTGACTATTATACGTCCATAGTTCAAAGAAAAGTTGATAGTAAAACACCGTACCATTTACAGCCAAAATGGCCTGTTTATTTACCTCAAACACTGCATCATTTATTGTCAATGTCTTGATTAATGACTGGTTTCCTGAGAAGGAAGCCTCATCAACTGAAAAAGTCAAGGTTCTTGTAAAAGTCGCGCCGTCTTGAAGTGAAAAACTATATTCGTACAGAGACTGGATAGGACTCGGGGTTCCACTATTGATGTTTGGCAATGGTTCAGTTTGATTTCTAAATTTAACGACCACTGTATAATACGCTGATGCCCCCTCTTTGTTACCAACTCCGAGGTAAATCGAATAGTTTTTGTCTACAGTAACATTATATGGATAGTCAGAAAACGTTTGTTCGGGACCTAGAATAAAAATTTCGGAAAATGGCTGCCCGCTGGGAAGTCGCAAAAATAGGCTGAGTGCGGGACTGGCAATGAGCAAGACACCGATTAAGCCTGAAATTATGAAAATCATCCGGTAGTCTTCAAGCCTCATTTATGTTCACCTCGGGCTTAGTATCGAGCAGGTTTGTAATGTATTTCTTTTTAAATCGGCACCAAAAGAAAAACAAGGCCAAAACAAAACAAAAGATTCCAACTAAAGTTAATACAAGCGTAGACCAAAAGGCATTTTGACCATTTATTGAAGCGGATTGTTTTGCGTTTTGAGCGGCTATTAGAACTTCTTGAGTGATCGGAAGCAACGCGTCGGCATTATTCGCGGCTGTGTTCAGATCGCCAGTCCTGTATGCGATGTTGGCTTGAGCTAAAAGTTCAGAGGCGCCATTTAGTTTGCTTATTAAATCGATGACGTTTGCGCCTGCTTTTTCAGCGTCCAAAACGGTAGTAAACGCTTGGATTACAGCGTTGCTGGCTGCTTGGAGCTTCGAGTCAACGCTTTGGGTGTTCAGTTGCTGGCTGTCGGTGTTTTGGGCTTTGGAATAATGTAAAGTGTGGAGGCAAACGCCAAGTGCCAACAAAACCAGTATGATGCAACAAATCTTGCGATTGATGTTTATTGGCTTAGCCTCCAGAATAGAGTTACTTTAACAGTAGGTTTATCGTTAAAACGTGACGTAATTTATTGAAAAAATTGAGAGTTACAGAATGAACCATAGGAAATCCCCCTCTGAAACGAGAGCAGATAAGCAAATAGGATATCAACTAACTGTTTTTACTCGGGTCATTCCCTAATATTTACACCAATGCCCGATGTACCTTAATAAATCAATAGGTAGACGCAGCTAAATCAAAATATGAAAAAGAAGTGGTTTTAGAGTGGCTTTTTGTTTTTTGCATGTTTGATTTTGAACACACCAAATGCACCGAATGCTGCGAAACCTGCGCCAGTCGCCATTATGGTGCCTAGTGCACTTTCAGGTACAACGAATAAGGTCCAGAAGGATATTTCGACTGTGGCAGCACCTGTAACATGAACAGTATACGTACCCCCGTACGTGGGTGTATACGTCAACGGGCTTGCTGAGGTGGGCTGATCCGTAGCCGAATAAACAACCGTGTTTGCAGCATCTTTTACTGTTATATCCACTGTTCCGTCTGCTACCCAATGAATTTTAGCGGTTTGACCTGTAACAAAGTTGTATGTTGGTGTGTCAGACATGTCAGTGATCCAAACGCCGCCACTAGTCGCTGTGGGTGCTGCTTGAACAATACTCATCAACGCAGAAAATGCGATAAAGCATATAACCATAGTTACTATTACAGCTGTTTTCTTTTGCACGAATTTCCCTTCTCCTCCTTTAAGAAGGAAGAAACTAAAGTATAAACATTTGTGAATATTAATAATTAAGATTCTCGGAAAAAATGGAGTGTACAAACTTTTTGCCAAGTGTATTTAGTAGGTTGATTCTATTATTATGCGTTTCAATATGGATACGCCGTCGACAATTTTCAGTTTTTTCTCCCCCAGTCGCGACCTATACTTTATGGGAACTTCAACAATAGAGAAACCCTCTCGTTCTACTCGATGATTAAGCTCAACTTCTACATCAAAGCCTTTTGATTTAACGTTCCAGCCTCTTAGTATTTCCGCGCGCACAACACGCAACCCAGTCAATGGGTCACGTAAAGTTATTCCGTTAAGCAGGTTATGTGTGAATGCTAGAAGTCTGTTGCCAAAGTATAACACGCTGTGTAACGCTTTTTTATCTAAATGACTATTGAACCGGTTACCATTCACCATGCCCACCTGCGGGTTTTCTTTCAGTATTCTAATCATTTCCGGAATGGATTCTGCGGGGTACGTGTAATCTGCGTCTATAATAACTACATAATCTACCCCAAAATCGACGCATTTGATGGCTTTAGCTATTGCATTGCCTTTGCCATTGCCATCTTGGTAAATGATTTTGGCACCCATGTTTTGGGAGACTTCAGCAGTTCTATCATTGCTGTTGCCATCAACTACGAGAATTTTTGTTTTACCAAGAATCTCCTTAAGCTCTGCTATAGTAAACCCGATGCCTTCTTCCTCATTCAACGCGGCAATTATGATTTGCGTTAAACGGTGCCCCTTTCCTCCTTTCTCCATTAACAGGGTCGCCTAGCATTTTGATAATTTTTGGTATTGGTTACTATATAGCGCCTATTTAAATAGGTATGGAGAATTTCGGCGTATCAATTTTCGTTACAGAGAGTAAAAATGCAGAGATAACAAATTAGGTACGCATCAAAGGAGTACTAGGTGGTTAGCTTAGGTGAAAGTAGCCTGTTTTGTTAAAGTAAAAAACAAAAAAAGAAGCAGAGTTAAGGTTTTGGTTTAGGCTTTTTCTTAAGCAAGAACAAAACCACCACGATAACCACAATTACCGCTGCAGTTGCGACTATGGCAGTAACCAATGTTGACGAGGATGTTGCCTGCTGGGGCTCTGGGGACTGTGTTGGCTGCTGTGAGGTGGAAGGTGACAACGTTGGTGAAGCACTTGGTGATTGTGACGAAGAAGGCGTTGGCGACGCAGTTGTTGTTGGTTCTTGGCTTTGAATTAATAAGGAATAGCTTGCAATTTGGGAGGACATTTCGGATGTAACATCTATCGGGGTTGTGCTGAACTGGAGGCTTCCGTTAGGTTCCATGTAGTGGGTTAAATAGTTGGTGTATCCGGTTCCAATTGTTGCGCCAGAGGCGTTGTAGTATGTCGCAACTACCCATACTTCACCTACGGGTTGGGAACCTGCGTTTTGGATGTAACCCACAACTGTGTAGATGCCGCTGGTGTCGACGTATGAGGTGTTAGCTACTACGGCTAAACCGTCATATTGACGCACAGAAGTCTCGTTTGCTCTAATTACCCTCAAATCTACGCGGTCTAAGAGGGGTAACCATGTGAGGTTGCCTGAAAGGGTAGTTTGGACGGAAAAATCTATGTAGAAAGGTGCTTTCTGCTGTGGAAGAAGATTTTCAGCATACGCCGATGTGTAAGCGCCTGCTTGAGCCACCCCATCTGTTGTGTATGCAATTCCCTGTAGCGCCACGAAGTCTATAACGTTTGGACCAGTATTCTGTATTTCTCCCACAACTATCAGGTCACCTGCGTAGTAACTGGTGCTTGGCGCCGTGTACCACATGTAGTTTAAAATCGTTATGTCTGATGTCTCCGCACTAACGCACGGAATAACTAATGCACATAAACTTGTTATACTCAAAGCAACAACAAGAATAGCTATGATTTTGTTCATGGTTCCTACACTCTCGGCATTTCAGACACCTTTGAAGCTGATTTGATTATTAAAGTTTTTCAGAATTACACCCAAATCTCACCCAAATCAACTTGCGAAAGGATAATTGCTCACGCGTGGTTGCTTTTGAAAACCCTTATAAGCTCAGACTTTTTCGTGCTTACTCTGTTGTTTGTGAGGGCGCAGAATGCAGTTTAAGTTAATTGCACCATTTCAGACTTCGCCGGGTCAAGAGGCGGCGGTGGAGAAGTTAGGGGCTAACTTTGGCAAAAAGGAAAAGCAAACGCTTCTGGGCATCACTGGAAGTGGGAAAACGTTTGTCATGGCAAATCTGATTAACAGACTTCAAAAGCCCACGCTTATTATTGCGCACAACAAGACGTTGGCGGCTCAGCTTTACGCGGAGCTTAAGGAGCTTTTCCCGCATAACCGGGTGGAATTTTTCATTTCTTTCTACGATTACTACCAGCCTGAATCCTACTTGCCAACAACAGACACTTACATCGAAAAAGACTCCGACGTAAACGACGAGATAGAAAAAATGCGTATGCATGCTGTTTCCAGCATAGTCAGCCGAAACGACACCATCATAGTTGCCAGCATAAGCTGCATCTACAGCTTGGGAAACCCTGAAGACTTCAAAAGCATGGCAGTCGAGTTGGAAGCTGGAAAACAAATGGGCAGGCAGGAGCTAATTCTCGCTTTGGTTGATATGCAGTATGAGCGAAACGACATGGTTTTGGAGCCTGGGAGGTTTCGTGTGCGTGGAGAAACAATTGATGTTGTGCCTGCTTACGAGAATGATATTTTGCGTGTGGAGTTAGAAGGAAACAAAATCAAGAAAATTAAAGAAGTTAACGCCCTCACGGGCGACTTGAAGGTTACACTTGACAAAATTACGCTTTACCCTGCAAGACAATATGTTGTCCCGCAAGAGAAGCATGAGCATGCGCTTGAGCAGATAAGGCAGGAGTTGGAGGAGCAACTGCCAAGGTTGCCTCCGCTTGAAGCGCAGCGGCTTAAGCAGCGCACGAACTATGATTTGGAAATGATTAAGGAAGTGGGTTTCTGTTCGGGAATGGAGAATTACAGCCGTCACTTTGACGGGCGCAGCCCTGGCGAGCCCCCGTTTACGTTGATGGATTATTTTCCCAAAGATTACTTATTGATTATTGATGAGAGCCACCAGACCATTCCGCAGTCACGCGCCATGTACAACGGCGACTATGCGCGCAAAAAGAACCTTGTCGACTTCGGCTTCAGGTTGCCCAGCGCAATTGACAATCGACCTCTCAAGTTCGAGGAGTTTGAGAAGAAAATGGGCAAAACCCTCTTCGTCTCCGCAACCCCAGCTGAATACGAGTTGGAAAAGAGCGGACCACCCGTGGAATTAATCACCCGACCCACGGGGCTGCTGGACCCAGAGGTTGAGCTTCACCCCATCGAAGGGCAAATGCGGCACCTCATGCAGGAAGCAAAGAAAACCATTGACCGAGGCGACCGCGTCTTGGTGACTACTCTTACGAAGCGTATGGCGGAGGACTTAACGGATTATTTGGTCAAAGAAGGTTTTCGCGTCAGATACATGCACTCTGAAGTAGACAGCCTTGACCGCATAGAACTCATACGGCAACTGCGAATAGGCGAATTCGATATTCTAGTTGGAATTAACTTGCTTAGGGAGGGCTTAGATATTCCTGAGGTTGCCACCATTTTCATTTTGGACGCGGATAAGGAGGGCTTTCTGCGGGATGAGCGCAGCTTAATTCAAACCATTGGGCGTGCAGCCAGAAACGTGAACGGAAGAGTCATACTTTACGCCGATGTGAAGACCAAGTCGATTAAGCGAGCCATGGAAATAACCAAGTACAGACGCGGATTCCAGATGCGCTTCAACCGCCAGCACGGCATCACGCCCAAAACCATTGTGAAGAGCGTCTCCAAGAAGGAAGGCACAATCAAAGGAACCAAACACTTAGCGAAGACGGATGTTCAGCGGCAACTGATTGAAATGGATGCTCAGATGAGGGAAGCAGCGGTAAAACTCGACTTTGAGAAGGCTATTGAACTAAGAGACGCCATCACAGAACTGACACGCGCCATGGCGCAGAAAGCAAAAAGGGAGCAAGAACCATAGAAATAACACTTTCAGAGCAAAAAGGTAGAAAAGCCTAAGCTGAAACAGGTAAAACTTACGCGTTAAGCACGAATAAGGTTGCAGTAATGAGAGACACTATTTCTGTTAAGGGTGCCAGAGAGCACAACCTCAAGAACATCGACGTAGAGTTACCAAGAAATAAGTTAATTGTGATTACGGGTCTTTCGGGTTCAGGAAAATCCACATTAGCCTTTGACACGATATATGCCGAAGGGCAAAGGCGGTACGTTGAAAGCCTAAGCGCGTACGCTAGGCAGTTTCTGGGCTTGATGGATAAGCCAGACGTGGATTCGATTGACGGTTTGTCTCCAGCTATTTCCATAGAACAAAAAAGTACAAGCAAGAATCCTCGCTCCACGGTGGGCACCGTCACGGAAATTTACGATTACCTCCGTTTGCTTTATGCGCGTATCGGTACTCATCACTGCCCAAAATGTGGTAGCTCAATTCGCCCCCAAAGCCCAGAGAACATCACCAGCCTAATCATGTCTGACAAGGGCAAGACGCTGGTTTTTCTTGCTCCAATAATAAGGGGAATGAAGGGCACTCATGAGCAGGTTTTTGACGACCTGAAAAAAGAGGGTTTCACTAAGATTAGGGTGGACCAGAAAATCTACGACTCTGACTCCATCAAAGACGAAGTTAAACTGGTTCGTTATGAGAAGCACTGGATTGAAGCCGTAATAGACACCGTGACAATTGGCGATGAGGAACGTTCCCGAATCGCGGAAGCGGTGGAGCAGGCGCTGCTTACTGGGAAAGGCACCATGATTGTCATCGACGCCGAAAACACTGATGCTGACAAAAAACGCGAACTGGAAAGGTTCCAAGGCGAAACCATGTACAGCACCTTCGGCGCATGTCCCAACCACCCTGAAATTGTGTTCGAAAGCTTAGAACCCCGCATGTTCTCCTTCAACTCACCTTTTGGCGCATGCCCAACCTGCCATGGACTAGGAGAAATCACAGAAGTCTCCGCAGACTTGGTCATCCCAGACAAGACCAAATCCATAATGGACGGAGCGTTGGAGGTTTACGGCAAAATGGACTTGAGCTGGCGGGCACAACAACTTGCCATGGTCGGCAAAAAATACGGTTTCGACGTTTTCACGCCCATCAAAGATTTCACCGAAAAACAACTCCATGTTCTTCTGCATGGCGACAGGGAGCCCATTAATGGTACCTGGTCAAACGGCGCGAGCATGTGGATGCAAAACGGCTGGGAAGGCGTTATACCGCAGACGATGAGGCTTTACAGGCAAACGGAGAGCGAGTGGCGAAAAGAAGACATAGAAAAATTCATGAAATCCCGCATCTGCAACACCTGCCACGGAAAACGGCTACAACCCGTCGTCCTCGCTGTGCTGATATGGGATAAGAGCATCATTGATGTTACGGACTTTTCCATTGAGCAGGCGGTGGACTTCTTCGCTGACCTCCCATCACAGCTAAACGAAAAGGAGATGACCATTGCCAAGCAGGTGCTCAAAGAAATCAACGAGCGGCTGGGTTTTCTCAAGAATGTGGGGCTGGGTTATCTTTCGCTTTCCCGAGCAGCAAGGACGTTGTCGGGTGGGGAGGCGCAGAGGATTCGTTTGGCGACGCAGATAGGCAGCAACCTCATGGGCGTACTCTACATCTTGGATGAGCCCAGCATCGGCTTGCACCAAAGAGACAACGCCAAACTCATAAGCACACTTCACCGACTACGCGACCTCGGAAACACCTTAATCGTTGTGGAGCACGACGAAGACACCATTCGGAACGCTGATTACATTGTGGATATGGGTCCAGGCGCTGGCGTCCACGGCGGACACATAGTTGCAGAAGGCTCTCCAGCAGACATCATGAAAAACAAACGAAGCCTCACGGGCAAATACCTCTGCGGCGAATTGAAAATCGAAGTGCCAGCAGAAAGGAAACGACCTGTCGGCTACATCACAATCAAAGGCGCACAAGAAAACAACCTCAAAAATCTCACCGTCCAGCTACCCCTTGGCGTACTGTGCGGAATCACGGGTGTTTCAGGCTCAGGAAAAAGTACTCTAATGAACCAGACAACCATGCCTGTGCTGCGGCAGATGTTCGGGGAACGAATCGACAAAATCGGAAAACACGACGCCATAGACGTACCCAGTTTTGTGCACAACGTTATAGTTATCGACCAAGACCCCATCGGCAGAACCCCCCGAAGCAACCCAGCCACCTACACAAAGCTGTTTGACGAAATCAGAAAGATTTTTGCGTCCACCAAAGAGGCGAAGGCACGCGGTTACAGTCCAGGGCGGTTCAGCTTCAACGTGAAAGGCGGGCGATGCGAGACTTGCCAAGGCGATGGCGTGTTGCGTATTGAAATGAACTTCTTGCCTGATGTTTACGTGCAGTGCAGCGATTGCAAGGGCAAACGGTACAATAAAGAAACCCTCAGCGTGCTCTACAAAGGCAAAAACATCGCCGAAGTGCTGGACATGACGGTAGAGGAGGCAGCCAAATTCTTCGAGAATATGCCGTTGCTTTCGCGCAAACTCCAAACTCTGCTGGATGTGGGTTTGGGTTACATTAAGCTGGGGCAGAGCTCAACCACGCTTTCAGGCGGAGAGAGCCAACGCATCAAAATCACCCGTGAACTCAGCAAACACAAGTCAGGACACGTAGTTTACATGCTGGATGAGCCCACGACTGGTTTACATTTTGATGATACGAAGCGTTTGATTAAGGTGTTGAATCGGCTGGTAGCGAAGGGCAACACGGTTTACGTTATCGAGCACAACTTGGATGTCGTCAAAAGCTGCGACTACCTAATTGACCTTGGTCCTGAAGGTGGAGAGGCAGGCGGAGAAGTGCTTGCCCAAGGAACCCCTGAAGAGGTTGCCCGAAAAGCCCAGTCGTACACTGGTAAGTTTCTGCAGAAAATGCTTAACAACAAAAAGCATGAGTAGTATCTAGACGGCGAACAGTTCAAGATGATAACGATAGCGGCTCCCTCAGAATTCAAAAGCTCCGAAGTCCCCAAAAACCCCGGAGTGTACCTGTTCAAGGATGAAGCAGGCGAGATACTGTACATCGGCAAAGCCAAAAGTCTGCGAGCCCGCGTCAAAAGCTACTTCTCAAAATCGGACCAACCTGCCAAGACGCGGCAGCTTGTCGGCAGAATCCGCAACATCGACTGGATTATCGTAAACAACGAGGTTGAAGCGCTACTGTTAGAGAACAAGTTGGTCAAGCAGCATACGCCAAGGTTTAACATTGACCTGAAGGACGCCAAGACGTTTGCTTACATCGCGCTTACACGGGAGCCGTTTCCAAGGATACTTACGAGCCGCAAAGTTTCGCGCAAGCTTGAGTCGTTTGGTCCCTACACTGACGGCTACACGCGGCAAGACCTGCAAAGACTCGTAGTAAGAGTGTTCAAACTGCGCGTCTGCAGAAAATTTCCGAAGCGGGCTTGTTTGAATTTTCACATTGGCTTGTGCACGGCGCCCTGTGTTGGAAATGTTACGGCAGAACAGTACGCTGGGCAGGTTGAGCAGGCACGGTCTTTTCTTGGCGGCAACTACGAGCAAACCGCCACGGTTCTTAATGGACTGATGCAGGCTGCGGCTACAGAGCAAAAATACGAGCGAGCGTTGGAGCTTCGCAACCAAATAGCCTCCATCCGACTCCTGACACAACGACAGATTGTAGACCACGAACGCCTCTTTGACCAGGACATAATCGCTTTCCGACGGGTCGGCGAAAAAGTTTTGGCGGTTCAGATGGGCGTGCGCAAAGGCGTCTTGCTGGGCAAAAAGGAGTTTAACATGGACCTCCAGCCACAGGTGGAGGAAGAGTTTCTGAAAGCCTTCTACGCGGTGAATTTGATTCCGCGGGAAATTCTGCTTAACAAGCCCGTCTGGGTGGACGCTGATGAGAAGGCGGCGTTGGAGGAATTCCTCTCGTCTAAAAGAGGCATAAGGGTTACGCTGTCAGTTCCTAGACGCGGCAACAGACTAGAACTCGTCAAACTTGCCGAAAAGAACCTTGAATCCACGCTAGACGAAGACAGCGCACTGGTGGATTTGCAGTCGTTCCTCAACCTACCAGTTGTTCCGCACATAATTGAGTGCTTTGACGTTTCCAATTTGGGACAGGAACATGTGGTTTCTGGCATGGTGCGCTTTGCCGACGCCAAACCTGACAAGCGCAATTACCGCAAATTCAAAATCAAAACCGTGACGGGACAGGACGATTTTGCCTCAGTCAACGAAGTCGTTACGAGAAGGTACAAACGGTTGATGGAGGAAAAGGCGCAGTTGCCTGACTTGGTGGTTATTGATGGGGGTCCGGGGCAGGTCAGCGCTGCAGAAGCAGCTTTGAAATCACTGGGGCTTCAGCTTCCGCTCATCGGCTTAGCGAAGGAACATGAAGAAATTTACTTGCCAGACGAATCCGTTTCGAGGCGGGCGGACAAGAACAGCCGCATGATGTTGCTGTTGCGGCAGATGCGGGATGCAGCCCACGACTTCTCCGTGCGATACAACATAAAGCGGAGGCAAATGAAGATGAGGGAAGAATTCAAGCCTTCAAAAAAAGTTTCCAGAAACAAAGAAACCTGAAAAGCACTATCCTTTTTACGCCAAATTCTGCCGAACTGCGCCTTTCTCAGCCTTTTTCAGCCGTGGGATAAACCAAATCTAAACCCTGAATTAAAAAATGGGCTTAAATTGGGGTTTTCAAAAAAGGGTAGGGGGAGGGGGTAGGCAAAAGATAGGAGAGTCTACTAAGGGTCAAAACTTCGTTGGATTCCACATAATGAGGGGCAAGTCAAGAGAGCAAAAAACCTTCAAAACCGCAACGCTCAGCAATTAAGTTGCAAAAAAGCGGGTCCGGTGGGATTTGAACCCACGATCTCCGGCTCCGAAGGCCGACACCTTAATCCGTGCTAGGCTACGAACCCACCTAAACAGGAACACTACACAAACGCAACTTGAAGATTAAAAACATTTATGATAATTCTTATAAACCAACATAGCATTAACTTGTTGGCACGCACAGTGTGGGCCGGTAGCTCAGCACGGCTGGAGCGTTCGACTGATAATCGAAAGGTCGCCGGTTCGAATCCGGCTCGGCCCACCTACAAAATTCAAGTTTTTCTTGGCGAGTATGTGCAGTAGGGTTCTTCTTCTAAGTAGCTTCCCTTAATGGATAGTGCTCTTGCGCGGCAGCCCCCGCAAATCGCTTTGTATTCGCACACTCCGCATTTGCCTTTCAACAAATCAGGATTACGCAGCTCAACAAACAAGGGCGATTGCTGATAAATCTGTTTGAAGTTTTGCTGCCGAATGTTACCCGCTGGAACAGGAAGGAAACCGCAACCAAAAACCTCTCCAACATGGGAGACAAAGCAAAAGCCGTTGCCCGCCATGCAACCTCTACCGCCACCATGTGGACCCACCCGATTCTGAATCTGCAAAGTTTGATTTTCGGATTCTTTTTGCCGTTGAGCGCTCACGCGGGTGTATTGTGGGGAGCAGGTCATTTTGATTGGAATGGGCGAAGTAAGATTGGAGTTGTAAATGAAGTGCAAGGTTTCCTCATACTGTTCAGGAGTTATTTCCATTTCCACTTTTCCCCTCCCCGTAGGCACTAACATGAACACATCCCACTCTTTGGCGCCGATTTCAAAGGCAAGCTTCAAAATTTCAGGCAAGTCATGGAGGTTGTGTTGGGTGACGGTGGTGTTCACCCGAAAAGGCAGCGCTCCTTGGCGAGCACAGCGTATGCTGTTTAAAGCCATGTCAAAGGCGCCGGGTACCTGCCGAAAACCATCATGAACCTCAGCGTTCGAGCCGTCAATGCTGATGGATATCATTTTTATGCCTGAGCTTTTCATTTTTTCGATTACTTGCGGTGTGATGTTGCTGCCGCTGGGAGACATTACGGCTCGGATGCCTTTGCTGGAAGCGTGAGAGGCAATTTCGAAGATGTCTTTTCTTAGGAGAGGGTCACCGCCGCTTATGATTAAGACGGGCTTACAGAAGTCAGCTATCTGGTCAACTAAATTGAAGGCTTCCTGAGTTGTGAGTTGGTTTGGGTCAGGCTGTTTTTGTGCTTCAGCGCGGCAGTGGACGCAGGCAGAGTTGCATGCGCGGGTTGATTCCCAAGCTACAACTTTAGGCGCTAATTCCTGTGTTTGCAGTAAATGTTGTTTGGATTGTGTGCTCATCCTATTGGCCTTCTTGGTTGAGCCCAATTTCCTTGTCTGTTAGGTAGCAGGCTGGGTCAGGTGCCCACATGTTCCCATAAATAGCTTCAGCTCTCACCCTGAAGTTGCCGTTGCAGATGTCGAGAAATTGGCAATCTTTGCATCTTCCCTCAAGATGGGCTTTTCTGTTCCGCAGGGCGTTCAGCAGGGGTTCAGAGGTGTCTATCCAAATTTCACTAAACTTGCGTTGGCGAATGTTACCCAGTGAGTAGTGTCGCCAGAATTGGTCAGGGTGCACATATCCAAGGTTATCAACACATGCGATGCCTGTGCCTGAACTGTTCCCTTTGTTCAACCTGAGAAGTTGCAGAACTTCGTCAGCTCGTTTTGGGTCTTTTTCTTTGAGCTTGAGGTACAGGTATGCGGCGTCAGAATGGTTGTCCACGGTTAAAATCTCTTTGTTTAGACCCCTCTTGTGGAGCTCCTCGGTTTTCATCAAAATGTAGTCCATGAACTCTCTGGTCTGCTGGTGGGTGAGGTCATCATTGGCTATGCTGCTTCCTCGACCCGCGTAAACTAAGTGATAAAAGCACATTCGCGGGATGTTTTCAGCTTCGGCGAAGTCAAATATGGCGGGCACATCTTTGTAATTGTACTTAGTCACGGTGAAACGCAAACCCACACGAACCCCCGCTTCGGTGCAGTTCCGCATCCCTTCAACTGCTGCGTTAAACGCATTTTTTGCGCCTCGGAACTTGTCGTTGGTTTCTCCGATGCCATCTAAGCTGATGCCAACGTATGAGAAACCTGCAGTTTTCAGTTTGCTAGCCGTCTCTTCGGTGATGAGGGTTCCGTTTGTAGACAGCACAGCTCGTATACCAGCGTCAGATGCGAGGCGAGCAAGTTCGAATATGTTTTTTCTGAGTAATGGTTCTCCGCCAGAGAATAAGAGCACGGGGACACCGAATTCTGCAAGGTCTGCTATGAATGCCTTTGCTTCGTTGGTTGTTAGCTCTTCAGGGTAGGTTTTGTTTTCAGATTGGGAATAGCAGTGCACACAGTGCAGATTGCATTGTCTTGTGGTGTTCCAGACAACCACTGGTCGCTTGTGCGCTGTGTGGCTGAATCGCAGGTTATCCATTAACCCAGCCGTACCACAGTAAAGTCTAGAAATGCCAATCAAAGTTTTCCTTGACTCCCTTGATAGTTTTCAGGCGACTCGCGTGAGGTTTGGTTGGTTAACATGGTGGTTGTGGTGCTTGTTTTCTTAAACTCGCGTGTACTAAACAGAATAACGTAATCATTAACCGCTATGGCATCTGAAAAGTTTTTAACCAATTTCTCGATGGTTTCGCGTTCTCGCGCATGCAAAACTGTGTAAAGATTGTATGCCCATTTCTCAGGAACTGTTTTGCGTGCATAGCAGTGGGTAACTTCTTTGAACGTCGATAGAAGATTTCCAACCTCGTTTAGGCGATTTTCGGGAACCTTCCAAGCAATCAATGCATTAGCAGAAAGCCCAACCATGCGAGGCTTTATTGAAACGCCAAATCGTCGGATTATTCCGCTTTCTTGAAGTTTCGCTATTCTGGAAGTGACTTCTTGCTGGGTGATTCCTATAAAGTCTGCGATAGCTTGAAACGGTTCAGGCGTCAGAGGAATACCTTTCTCTATTTCAAAAAGAATTTTGCGGTCAATCTCATCCAAGGTCAATTTCACCTGTTCTGTTTTTATGTTAGTTGGAGGCGCACGTTTATTTTGAAACGGTTTGTTGTCGGGAGGTTCAGAATGTCGTCTTGTTCAATCCCTGTTTTTTGTTTAATTTCTTCCAGTATGTTTGTTAACTGTTCAGTGTTTGACGCGGTGATTGTGAACCATATGTTGTATTCGTGTTCGCGTTCATAGTTGTGCGAAACGCTATTGTATTCGTTAATGATACGGACAACAAAGTCGACTTTGTTTTTTGGCACTTTCATAGCAACTAAGGTGGCTGCGGCGAGTCCGATTTTTCGTCCATCAATAACAGGACCTATTTTCTGTATGATACCGGCTTCATGAAGCTGCTTTAGGCGCGATATTACTTCGTTTTCGCTGAGGCGAAGTTTACCGCTTATTTCTTTCCAAGGTTTTTCTACTAGGGGAAAGTCCTCTTGGAGTATTTCTATTAGTTTCCTGTCGGTTTCGTTAAGGGTTATGGTTTTCTCAAGTGTAGGGGTATTTGGGTTAAGCTTGTGATTTCCCGTAAAATCTTGGCTGTCCATGTGCCGCTGTCTCCAATGATTAGATTGGCATTGTTAAGTATGATGACCCATTATTAACTTTGCTGAATATAACATCTAAACAGAAATTTCTTGCTGATTCCGCAACAAAGCGCAGCGATAAAACCAATCCAACAGAGATACAAAGAATCAAAGCTCAATCGTTGGGTCAAATTTTAGAAAACGCGTTGTCACCGACACACGAGCATCTTTAACACCGGCAAGCATCTTAGTTTTTTTGACAAGTTCACTGAGGTGCGCCATGTCACGCGCAAGAACAACAGAAACTATATCGTATTCCCCAGTACTTTGAAACAAATACCTAGTCTCATTAAACGAGGTTAGCTTTGTACAAACCTCTTCTAAATGAGCAGGGTCAATTTTAAGCAAAATTGCTCCACTTACGTTATATCCAACTTTAACTGGATCCAGCAAGGCAGAAAATTTTGTGATAAAACCGTTATCCAAAAGGCGTTTGACCCGAAAGCGCACTGTTGCTTCAGCAACACCCAATTTGCGGCTAATTTCGGCAAATGATATTCTAGCATCACACTGAAGCACGTCCAAGATACGTTTATCTAAATCGTCTATCTCAACTGCTGGAGGCATTCTAAACCACTCTAATATGTTCTATCCAACTATTTCCCATATGAAACTTTAGGCGAATCCAGCTCGGTCCACCTCTACAAAACTCTTATAAATTCACCCCAACCACAGTTTATTGAGGTATATTTTTGGTTAAAGATGAAGAGATATTAGAGGAACTTAAGAAAATCCGCACACTTTTAGAGCCGAAACCTGCTCCACCAACACCAGCGCCTCCGAAGGGTTTCTGGAATGAATTCAAAGACTTCATCTCAAAATACAAGGTCATGGGCTTGGCTATTGCTTTCATTATGGGTGTTTACTTAGGCGGGCTTGTACAATCACTAGTAAAAGACTTGTTGTTGCCTGCGATTGGCTTGGCAATTCCGGGGCTGGCGGATTTGGCGACGTATGCTGCTGTAGTTGGAACCCAGAGCTTTGGTGTGGGCAATTTCTTGGTGGCGCTGATTACGTTCTTGATTGTGGCAGTGGTCATCTTCGTTATTGTGAAAGTGACGAAACGCTGGGGTATCGAATAAACAGGCACCTAGGTCAAAAATGCAGTTATGTCGGCAGAGCCGTGAGTTGCGGCTTGCGGTTTTTTGTCGACAACTCCTCATTTTTGTTTATGTAACTTTTCAGACCCATGATGATGAGATACTCGATGAAAGTGCTGCGTTTTTCTCTTCCACGAGTGTTTTTGATTTCTCTGAAAAGTTTCTGATCCATAGTTATGCTTAAATTGTGCTTCATAATTGTAAACCCCTTACACCGTGTATACTGAGTATACTGAAAAGCTTTATTAGCTTTACTGAACAAAACAGCACATAGGCGAAAAAAATGAAAACCCTACGCATAAGCGACGACGCACACCAAAAACTAACAGGCATGCTCGGAGAAATAACAGCCCAAACCATGAAAATGCAAACCTACACCGACGCCATAGAAAGCATGCTATCCCAAAGCGTCGTTTTGCCACCTGAACTTCTCAACGAAACGCAGAACTTCATAGAAGCCAACAAGCAACTAGGCTACACCACACGCGAAGAATTCATCCGCGACGCCATACGCTTCAGATTGCGCACCTTAAACGAACAATACGAATGCCTAGAAATCGCCAAAGACGACTACGAAAAACTCCAGCAAGCCATCCAAGACATGGACACACCGTTCCGGAGCGTAGACGATTTCATAGACCAACAAATACAAAACCTACTAGACAAGCATGAATCATGGAAGAAGCAGAAAGAAGACTACAAAAAAAGATAACCCAGAAAACCTCAGAGGGGAAGGGGTAAACGAAAAACGTAGCTACCCTACCTGCAGGTCAAAAATCAAGTCATCATCAGGGAGCTCTGGCTTCAGGGTTAAAATGGAAAAGCTATAATGTAAGCCTGCGACTAAATACGGGTAATCTAAGTTTGGTGTGTTAAAGAAATGACTGAACGCGATAACCTAACCGACCCCCAAAAAGCAAAAGAATACGCTCAAACAATGACAAACAGCCGCAACGAGTTAGAAACCCTACGAAAAGAACTGCAAGACTTAATGGTTAAATTTGGATTGCGCGCCCTCAAACTCTACCAGACAGGCGCAAACGAGCCCCTCCTACCCACGCAAATGTCCTACCTAATCAAATATGAATTAACCAACGCAATCGCAGACCTTCAAGAACAAAAAAACATTGAAGAAATAATCAAACAAACAAAAACCGAGTGGCAAAACCAACAACAAAAATAACGCAACTGCATTCTGGGAGCTATAGTGGCGGCTTAACGTGGCTTAGCTCCTTCGAATCCAACTTCATCCATTTTTGAAACTCCTTCGACGGCGGAAACTCCGCGTAAAGCTGTTTGCGCTTTGACTCCAAAAACACGTTTTCTTCACCCACAAACTCCGCAGCAGTAACAAGACTGTGCCCTGCTTTGGCTGCCGCAACGTAAATTGGCATGGCTCTTTTTTGCCACTGGGCATCTCTCAACGCATGATGCTCCATAACCGTCACAGGAACAGCTTCAACTATGCCCTTAAGATTCTCCAAACCACGTTGTATCTGAGCGGCTTCTACTTTGAAGTTTTCAAGGTAAAACGGTGGACCCCCAACCACAAGCACATTGGGCTTTTCCGCTTTAATTAGCTCCACCGTGCGCGTGGACATTGGACCTTGAACATCAGGCGCAAACATGAACCGCTCACCACAGTACTCCACCGTAGCCATCACAACCCAGCCCAACATGGAATTCTCAGAACCATGAAAAACAGCCTCGGAAAACCTCAGCACCGTTTCTTTGCCAAAACTGAAAGCTTTGCCGTCTGCAGTTTCCAGTGTTTTCGCGTGTTTACCTCCTGTCTTCTGGAACATCCATGCACGTTGACGTTGGCTAGCGTTAATGTTTGTTCTAGGGTTCTTAACCAGAACGGTTTTGCCTTCGTAAATCTGACGCGCAGTCTCTGTAGCTTCTGTCCAGTTGACTACCCAGTCCTCGTAGCTAGGTGTGTGATGGTCAAAATGGTAATGGCTAATCGTGACAACTTCTGCTTGGCCAGCGGCTTGAGCGATGCGTCTGCGAAGCTTCGCGATTGTTTGGAATTCAACTGGGTGCGGTAGCAGGCTAAAACGGTACGGTGCTAACGAAACGCCAGCGTCCAAAAGCACCTTAACGTCTGACGTCTCCACAAAAGTGCACATAGAACGAACACCGAAGCTTTCCGCAGCCAGTGGGGTGACTTTGATTTTGGTTAACATGAACAACTGTTTTGTTTGTGGGAATAAGTATTTAATATTGTTTCACGTTTTTTGTGGAAAAGTGGCTATGGCATTAGCCTTGACCCAAAGTCAGAACCGCACCGACAGAAGGATGCTGATAATGCCTACCTAAAACAGAAACAGCAAGGTGGGCAAAATGAAAGGAATCGAAATAACACTCTTAGCATTAGGCGCGGTAGTTGGAGTTGTTTTACGGTACAAGCTTGTTGAGTCATCCTTCACAATAGGCGGATTACCCATCAACGTTTTACTCGTTAACATAATAGGCAGTTTTGTATTGGGCTTTTTCTCCGTTGCAGCATTAGCCTTGAACTTAGACGCAAAATACTCTTTGATGATTGCGGTCGGGTTCTGCGGTTCATTCACCACCATGTCATCGTTCGCACTAGAAACAAGCAACCTGCTGGACAATAACCGTTTTAACCTC
>CALMWK010000158.1 GCA_937873375.1 Candidatus Bathyarchaeota archaeon | reverse complement strand
ATTTGAAAAAGAAGAATTATCGCGAATAAAGTCTGATACAAAACCTGTTTTGGTTGATTACGGCGCCTATTTTGGTCGGCTAAAAGGGCTATTGTTTGTTCTGAAACGGAAAAAGGAAAGTGTATTTTTCAATAAACCTAAAATGTGCTATTGAGGATCACCTGATAATAAAAAATGCCTGTTATATTCGTAAGTTGTTCTAAAAAGATAAAAGCTTTATATCAATCTTAACCCGTGGGTACCAGAATGAATCCTGACAATTTCCCTGACCGACAGTATACCTACGTTTATCATAGCCCTGGTATTGAACCCTGGATCTGTGGACTACTTAAGGACCGCGTCGTAGAAAACGTGTTGGATGTAGGCTGTGGGGTTGGTTCATGGGGGTTTCTTATTAAAAATTACATCTCGCCTGATGCCAATATCATCGGTGTTGATCTCTCTGCTGAAAAACTTGAAAGACTAAAGAAATTCAAAATTTATAATGAACTTATCCCAGCAGACATAACAACTTTGAAACTAGATAGCAAGTTTGATGTGATACTGGCTATTGAAGTGTTACATAATCTAAGCAATGATGTAGCTGTCTTTTTGTCGTATGTTGAAATGCATCTCGCAAAAAAAGGTTTGATTGTGGTTAGTGGTCCTTCAAATCCTCATTTGATGAGGGCGTTGCGGAAACGGAATTATGAAGTTTATGATTATCAGTTGCGAGGTTTAGTGCTCACGAATACTGCAACTGGGAAAACAAAAGTAATGTGGCGCGAATCAAAATTTCTCCGAATCTTCGGGATGTTGTTGCGTTTTGTGCGGTTCTTTGGTGCGAAAGACCCTAAATATGTGCTGGCTTTCAAAGAATCGGTTTAGGTCGTAGTTATTATCTTGTTTTGTTCGCCTGAAGGTTCAGACAAAAAGACAATTAATAGTTTCTATGTCACTTTTTTGTGGGTTAATGATTTCTTTCGGATGTCCGGTGAATCATGGATTGATTGTCCATTGATTTTCAGGGCACATTGTTAAGATTGGAAATTGTGCGGTTGATTTTTGTGAAGTGATTACGTTGCCTTGTAGACTAACACTCAATTGAGCTTCGTTATCGTCGTATATTCCATAGTTGCCGTAGTTTTGAATAGTATTTTTCTGAATGGTTATGTTACTTTCTTTACCTAGTCTCCAACCATCAAAATTAATTCCGTAGTTGGCGGAATTTAGTATTGTGTTGTTTATTATTTGTCCGGTTCCCCATATTGCAGCGACTATCCCTGTCTGTGTTACATTTATAGCTGGTAACGTCATCTCAATGATGTTATTCTCGGCTGAGGAATTCTCAGCGCCATAGAATCCTATTCCCGCTGCGTCTTTGGAAATTATGTGGTTTCCAATTACCATTATGTTTATAGGTCTTCCTTGACCAGCGTCCACATCAATTTCCCCGTTTCTAATGCTGTTATTCGC
The DNA here is from genome assembly GCA_937873375.1 of Candidatus Bathyarchaeota archaeon. Taxonomy (GTDB): domain Archaea; phylum Thermoproteota; class Bathyarchaeia; order Bathyarchaeales; family Bathycorpusculaceae; genus JADGNF01. The sequence goes on along the minus strand of CALMWK010000158.1, from coordinate 19,196 downwards.
CACCTCAATATCGATTGCATTGCTTACCCTAATAGGTCCGTTAATGATTGTGTTATTTCTCACAATGGTGTTCCGGTGAATACCTGGTGGTGGACATGAGATATCTATGGCTGTATCACCAATGTTTTCCATGTAGTTATTTTCGATTGTAACTCCGTTGGATTGGATCTGGGGGTAAATTCCGTCACCAATTGCATTTTTTATGGTATTGCCTTGAATTAGTGCATTAAAGCCATTCTGGACCACGATGCCTGTCCATGTTCTTTCTATTATACAGTTTTCTACGATGACATTGCTGAAGTAGTTTTGAATAGAAATGCCTGCCCCTGAGATATCCGTTATTTTAAGGTCCCTCATTATGATGTTGGTGTTATCGCCTCCACGAAGAATTATTCCTCCATGGTTGTTGAGCGGTTCAGCATTTTGAATTAATGTAAAGTTTTCCACGATTAAGTTCTCTATGTTGGAATTGCTGGTGATGGCATCTTCGATGCTCATGCCGCTATAATGCATTGTTGGGTAGAGTCTGATTATTGTTCTGTCTATTCCGTCTCCAATTAACGCAACGTTGCTTCTGAGAACTAAAGATGCGCCTTGTAAGTCGTAAAGTCCGCTTCGAACATATACTACCCCGCCTGATGGTGGTAATGAATCAATTGCTGCTTGTATGCTTGTTGAGTCTTCCAAACCGTTGAGGTTTACCACGCGGTCAGCTATTATTTGAGAATAAGATACCACTTGGTTACCTGAGGTGGCTCTCACTGCATAGACACCGCTCGCTGGAAAGATAAATTCAGTTTTGAACGTTCCAACTGAATCAGGTGATGTGCTTGAAATCCCCTGCCATGTCAAACCATCTTTGCTATATTGGATACTTATTGGCAAGTTAGCGTATGTGTTTTCTCCTGCAGTGATTTGTCCTGAAATTAAAATAGGGACCGCAACTTTTGCGGGATTTACTGAGGAACCGACTGTTAAAGTCTGCGTATATCTAATTATGGTTCCAGTTGAGGCGACTGTTTGGTAAGTGCTGGGCGCAGCCTGTGCAGCTGGTGCTGAGAGCATTACAGCAAATATACTCGCAATTATTGCCGCTGCAAGGATTATTTGCTTTACTGTCACTGCAATACACCAGTTATTCGGGTGTATTGAGTATTAATAAACATTATTTACGATGTGAACTACAGAAATACACTTCTAATCAACATTTCAGCGATATTAATTACAAAAACCATAGTTACTGTATAGCAAGTCTAAGTTGAATATGGCTCAACAGTAATTATTGCTAAATCAGAATTCAGCCGCAATCCTGTAATGACAAATATTTGTGAGTTCATTTATCTATCAGACATCAGCATTTTGGAAGACGATTCGGTAAATAGTAACTTATCGATTGATGATAAGATACCGAAAAGATTAAAACTAAACCCGAGGAGAAACCTTTACATTATCAATTTAAGATGTGCCCCTATGAAAAGTTCTCCCGTGGAAACGGTTGCCAAGCGCGTATTTGTTTTCCTATTCTTATCTTTTTTGGCTTGCAGCTTTTTCTCAAATATGCAGATCACCCATGCAGCCAGCGGCACAATAAGCTACAACCCAACCACCAACACAATTATAGTTGCTGACTTTAGTTCTGATTCACCCGCCAGTTTCGCGGATTTGTGGACTGCTGACCAAGCAGGGGGTTGGGGCGTTGTATTGCAACAAAGCCCACAAGCGTATCTTTTCTACTGTCACATTATAATATACAGCGGATCGTATCTAAACGACACAGGCAAACAGATCACGATGGACGGCAGCGTTATCAGGTTAAATGCTGACATTTTCATCGGTGGCGACGGATACTTGACTTTGGGCAAAGCCGAAAACGCCGCCCTTAAGACAAGCAGTAACGGTTGCAATCTTTATGCTGGAAAGACGACTTATTGGTTTAACTGGATATGGACAGGTGGCTCCTACATATACAGCAGCTTCTTCTATGCACCTACAGACAACAGAAATGTAGGTGTTGTTTATGCAAATACCCTTTGGAACACTAACGCTACGGGCCGTAGCTTTGGTGGTTTCCGAGCTTCACTTGGATGCGATTTCTTCAATTTACACCTGACGAATACGTATTATGGACTATATCTCTACGCAGATAAGGGCATTGCATCCGAAAGCCAAATTTTCATTTCAGATAGCCTATACGCTATCCGAAACTGGGATAACGGAGACGGCTTGACTTTATCCAACATCTATGCGAGAAACAACACTTATCTTTTCACCAATGAGTTTGTGACAGCTCCAATCAGTCAGTATTTAATTAATGTGGACTCTGACAAGTGGAACTTTAATTGGCCGACAAGACTTAACACAGTTCACCGCCAATATACTTATAACGTCACCGTAACTGACGTTAAAAGTGGTCAACCACTTGAAAACGCTAACGTTACTCTGTTTAACAATGCAGGCCGAGCTTTCTCTATATTAACCAACAGTTCAGGAAAAATTCCTACAACAGCAGTTTCCCAAGGATTCTATAACAGCACACGCGAGACCATGTATGACCTTGCGCCGTTCACTTTAGTTGTAAGCGCGAGCGGATACATCAGCAACACTACAACATTAGAATTTACGCAACAAACGAGTTCGCAAGTTGCCCTTGAGCCTTATAGTGGACCAACACCAACGGCTTCCCCTACTCCCACGGCTTCGCCAACTCCTTCCCCTTCGCCTACCCCAACCCCTACGCCAACTCCACCTGCAAACAGAACTGAATCACCTTATGTTACGGCGCGTTTTACGTTTTTGCCTTCTAACCCAGCCGTGAATGGGAGCATATTATTTGATGGTTCGAGTAGTACGAGTTCAGCTTTTATAACCCGTTACTTTTGGAATTTTAGGGATGGCACCACCGCAACTGACCTAGTAACTGCGAGTCACACTTATTCCCGTACTGGAAACTACAACGTTACCCTCACAGTGGTAAGTGATGCTGGAACCGATACATGGTCGCAAGTGATAACTGTATCCGAGCCTCAGGGTGATGTTTTTCCTTGGTGGTGGCTACTGCTAATTGCGCTATTACTCCTGCTGCTTATTTTACTCCTTCTCCTATTACTGCGGAGAAGATACGGCACGATAATAATACAAACACGCGCTAAGTGCCGAAAATGCGTCGGAGACGACAACTGCGACAACTGCGATTTAACGCCCTGTTAACAACATAATAGGCTTATGTACCTTAACCTTTATCTGAAGTGTTAACCGCAATCGTTATATATTCTTTGCCTGATACCTACGTCTATGTCAAACGATACTGATAATAAGTCATCCGCAGCACCACGGAAGGAATATGGAGACTTTCTAAACGTTTACAAAGGTTTAACGGACTCAACCTCAAATGTGGTTCAGCACGCAGCTGAGGTTTTAGAATCAGAAATTTCCGCTGTTATCAAGGTCGCTAAACAAGTTGAAGACAAATCTGTAATTGGCGAGAGATTACGATCAGAACCACCTAATGATGTAGTACAAAGGCTTCGACGAGATGCTCACGAAGTTGTAGACATTTTTATCGATGTATTCAGTGTATCCTTAAAAACCATGGACAGCGCCACCAACGTCGTTACCCTGCGCGAAGGAAATGTCACAGCAAAACCTGAACAGGCTAACTCTGGCACGCGTTCAATAATCACCGCGCCTCAATCTGTTAAAGCTGGCGAGTTAGCTGAAATCCCCATATCTTTTGAAAACAGCGCAAACGCTTCAACTGATGAATTCAAACTTTACAGTACTGATCTTATCAGCGATTCTGGCGAACGCATCCTATCTAGCCAAATATCATTCATCCCTTCATCGCTTAAAGTTGGACCTCACCGAACCGAAAAAGTCAAGGTTACCATTATAGTGCCCAAAGAAACGAAGCCTGGCGTGTACTCTGGCCTAGTGCTAGCAGCCAACATGAATCAACTTCGATCAGAAATAGTTCTAAAGGTTGACTAACGTCAACCTTAAAACGTGCTCGCAATGCAGAGCAACAAGTTTGAACTTGTAGAGAGCATGTTGGAACGCTACAAAAGGCTCACTTTGGCAGCTCTGCAACCTCTTTTTTATCCAAGAGAGCCGCAAAAACATCTGTATGATCTTGTTCCTTCGTACCCTGAAAGGGGCGGAAAGGGGTTACGACCTGCATTATGTATTGCGACTTGTCACGCTTTCGGTGGAAGCACACACAGCGCGCTTAAATCTGCTGTAGCTCTTGAACTATTTCATAATGCTTTCCTTATTCATGATGATGTTGAGGATGGCAGTGAGTATCGTCGTGGTAAACCAACAATGCATGCCGAACAGGGTATAGGAATTGCTGTAAATGTTGGCGACGCCATGAACGTCTTAAGCATTAGGCCCTTAATGGAGAACCTTTCAATTCTTGGACCAAAATTAACGTGGCAAGTGTTAGCTGAAATTGAACATATGGTTAGGCAATCCGTTGAGGGTCAAGCCATGGAGTTAGGTTGGATTCGCGACAATGAATGCGACCTCACTGAAGAAGATTACCTTCGTATGACCTTAAAGAAAACCTGCTGGTACACTTGTATTCACCCCTGTCGTATTGGTGGTTTGATTGGTACAGGTGGCTCTTTGGGTCTTGACCGCTTTAACCGTTTTGCCTACTTTATGGGCGCTGCCTTCCAAATCCAAGATGACATACTCAACTTGGTGGGCGAATGTAAAAAATATGGCAAGGAAATCGGCGGAGACATCTGGGAAGGAAAACGAACTTTGATGCTTATTCATTTGTTGAACAACTGCACCACGGTTGAAAGGCTACAGCTAAAGTCTTTTTTGGCAACGCCCCGCAAGGACCGCCTGTGGAGAGATGTCCGATGGGTTTATCGTCTGATGGCAAAATACAAGAGCATAGAGTACGCCCGCCAAAGTGCACATAGACTTGGTGGTGAGGCATTGAACGAATTTTCCTTAGCGTACCATGACGCCCCTGACTCAGACGACAAACGGTTTATTCAGCAACTTGTAGAATATATGATTGAAAGAGATATTTAGCCAACGTTGGATGTTGCCGATTGCGTCTTTGGACCCCATATACTGGGTTCTGTTTTTTCTACTTCACTTTGACTATCTTTGTTCCTCGGACGATAATTTTCAATTAATTGTTTAAACTTTTCAAAATTCTTTTTCTCCCCTATCTTGGCAAGGTGAAACACATGTGCCTTTCCATCTCCATTTTCAGGTATGGGATTGGTGGCCACTTTCTCCATCCATATATCCTCAATTTCAGTTAAGGGGACTGCAACAGTTTGCTGGTATGTTTTCTCAACAGTATTTCGCTCTTCGAGAAACAGTAACCTTTTAGTCGTCAAAACAAGGTAGCCTTTCCTTCGCTCTTTAACCTTCCACATTGTTTTTCGTTCGGCAGCCTTTTCGGGCGCGTTTTCCTCGATAATTTCCCGAGTGCTTTGCCACGAATTTACTATCCTTTCATCTGTATCAAGAACTATTGAGCTACCCCACGACGTAAGAATTTCCCCTTCATGCTGATACAGGCTGTTCATTATTAAAAATTTCGGGTAATAAAGTCTCTTTCATTAGTCGCTGATTCTGAATAAAAACCTGAGACCCCGAAACAACTTTAGCCTATTTTTTCTCACAGTAAATATAATAGCAAAGTTTGGTCTCTTGCCTAACAGCCTTAAACCTAGTTATCTTAATTTGTATAACGATAAGCGAAAATGCAAGTTAAAAGAGGATGTGTTTTTCAGAATAATTTATCTGTTAGGTCAAATACTAAGAACACTCTCAAAGGGAGGAGAGTACAAAAACGTACAGGCCACGGCGGATTCTTACTAGGGTCGCCACTTATGCTTTGTTCACGTTAGGGCTATCACTCGTAATTGCCTCTGCGATATACGCTTCTTCCTTTCTTGCCATACTTGGTTTAGCCATAATTTTCTGGGCATGCATACTCCTGTACATAACCCCTGTCAAACATGTACCCTTAACCTTGCTTCAAGCCTCAGCAGACTCCAGCACAAGCAACATTGAGCGCGTCATAACCGAGTTAAACCTGACTGAGAAAGCAGTTTACTTACCGCCTAAAAACCTCAAGAACATCGACTCCAGTCTTATATTTATCCCAATATCACCAACAGTGAATGATTTACAAGATAATCAGAAGGTCGTGGAATCAATTTCCGAAATACCCCAAAATGTTCAAACCCCTTATGAAGAGACAACTACACAGACCCCACTTACTCCCGAAACGTCATCAACAGAACCCCTTCTCAAAGAAGACTTAAGCCCTGAAACTGCTCCTGAAACAGCCAAAAACCTCTCATTACCTGCTCCCGAAGCACCACCAATAGCTTTACCTGCGCCTGAAGAACTTCCAGAAAACATTTTAGAAAAAACCCCTACAGCCTTGTCAATGCATATAGAAACCGAAAAAATAAGTTCAAGAGCTATTCCAGAAGAACCCGTTAATATGATGCAAATTCCCGCGTCCTCAATCAATGAATACGGTGACCGAGTACACCAATCAAAATTGAAGATTACTTTGTTGCCCGCGGAAAAACCTGCTGAAAATAGCCCTGCTGTATCTTCTGAACCTCCAAAAGTCGAACCGCCAACTCAAGAGCCTCCAACTTCTGAAGAGAGCAATCAACCCCGCGTTCCTGAGGCACCTAAAACAGGTGAAACAACACCCGAAAAACTAAAACCTGTATCCCCTCCACCTAAAATGACCAACGGAAACCGCCTTGTGTTCCTCTTGAAACCATCCACAACCAATTCGGGGGCATCCACAGCAACGGCAAGCGGAAAACTCGTTTTTGTATTCGACGTTCCAGAAGCCAATTTGCCAACGCCAGAGGCACCAATTGAAAATAAAACCACACCCTCCACGCCAACTCCTGAAGAATTAAGCCCTGCGCCTGTTCCTGAGTCTTCTCAAACTGAACCTGCTTCTGAAGAAGCAAAAACAATCATACCCAAACAGGAAGAGCCAGCCGAAAACCTTCCGATGACTACTACCGAAATACCCAAAACATCTTTACCTACTGTTGAACCCACTTCTGAAACACCCCCAGTCCTTACTGAAACTCAAAAACCGCCTGAACCTCCAAAAGTCCCATCCGCAGAAGCCACGGCGTCCATCGAAACGCCCATGCCAGAGAATTTGCCACCACCAGCAGAGACACCTGAAACACAACCACCGTCTCCTAAACCAGCACCTCCTCTAAATCTGCAGTTAGGTACCGAGGTTGAAATGGCAACGCTTCTAGAAATGCTAAACAAAGAGAAGGACCTCTTGGTGGCACTAAAGAATCAGGAATGCTGGAACTGCAAGAGTACCGAGAAAACCGTAATAAATTACAGCGCTGGCATCGGCAACAAAGGCGAAGTCAAGTTGGCATGCAAAAAATGCGGTGCAATACTTACATTCAACTACAAAAACGCGTAATTTACCTCAAATTCTTTTCTCTACAATATAACTTCTTTAATTACTGCGTATTCTTCACTGTACATGCTAACAAGGCTTTTTAGATTAAAAGGTTATATGCTTCCCAAGAAGTTCAGAAATTAGCGAAAACTAGTAATGGGGGTGTCTACGGAATGTCTGGACCAGATTCTGCTACTGGAACTCCTTCAACTAAACCTGTTCCTGAAGCAGCGGAAGCAGCAAGGCAAAAACAGGGCAAAACAACAGAGGTCAGTCCTGAAAATGCTTCTGAAGCGCTTTCAAAGTCCGTCAAGCGCCGCCGGAAAAAGAGGACGAAAACAAAACGTTCTCCTGCCAAAGATGCTGATTTGCCTCACAAAGACCAAAATGAACCGCTTAAAAAAGACCGAACGCCCAGTTACGAAGAGGTAACTGAGGTTAAATCCTCAAAGCAAAAACGAACAACCAGTTTGGACTGCCTCCGTAAGGTGCCCTTCGAGCGGGGCTTTCATTTTTATACAGCAATAGCCAACTACCTTGGCATAACAGCAGTTAGCATGGCTGAATTCGCAGCACAAATACAAGTTGTGCCACTCAGGTCAATAGTTTTCCATTTTTGGCGTAAAGACTTCCAAACGTGGATAAGAAACATCCTCAGAGACGACACATTAGCAGATAGGCTGGACAAGATAAATGTATTTGATGATTTGAGAGCAGAAATCTTTAAAGTAGTGCAAACGCGGTTGGCTGAGCTGCGAAACGAGTGGGGTATTGTGCCGATTAGTGAAGAGTCTAAAGCGCTCGTGCCCGTTTCGGAGGAACCTACCCCACTTGTTGTAGCGTCGATTCCTGTGGCATCTAAAACGGTGGTACTAAAGCCTACCGATTCCGCTGAGAAACCTGAAGTGTCTGCGAACGTTCTCAAACTGCCTGAGCCCGCGTTAAAAGAACCTGTCGCCAGCGGGGTCACAATTGTTTCAACCCCTTCCGAGTCTAATCTATTACTGGATAAAAACCTTGAACTTCCACCTGAGAATAAGTTAATCATTCGTGAACCTGTTTATTCTGTTAATGTTTTGTTGCTACCGCAGAAGGAGCCTCACTCGGTCAGCCCGATAATTGTTCCTGAACCTGTTCTTGTTCCATTATCACTCCCAGAAATGCCTGAAAACAAGATAATTGTCCCTGAGCCAGTTCCTCCTATCAAAGTTTTGTTGCTACCGCAGCTTAGGATCTGTGAGAGCACCAAGAGTCATGTTCCTGAACCTGTTTCTTCTCTTCATGTTTCGTTGGTAAGTGAAAAGGCTCGGAAAGCTTTTCTGCCCACGCCTCAAGAGAATACTGATAAACTTTGCTTCGAAGGGAGAAACGGCGTGTTTTTCACACCCCCCGGTTTAGCGCTTTCTCAGCTGTTTGAACAAGAGTTGGGCGTTTCATTTATTAAAACTGATTTTGAATTTGTGCAACAGAATCTGCCAAAGTTGCTGGTGGAGGACTTTAAGCTTGCCGAGAAAGTTGAGCTTCAAAAGCAAGCGAATCGTATAATCGTAGTAATAACAGGTTCCGTACTTCACAGCGCATATGACGACCCCGTCAATCAAACGCGGACACATGCACAAGTCGGCGGTCTCCTAACAAGTGCATTAGCCTGTGTCCTTGCCAAAGCTACTGGAAAACCTATAATAGTTCAAACTGAAACACACATCCCAGAGACCAAATCAACCTACATAGAATACTTTGTAGGAGAGGAATAAGTTATGCTACTGCCCCCTTTGACATTCGATGACACAAGTTTGCTGCTTGCCATAGAAGCAATAGTAATTCTGATAACCTATGAACTCTCTTCATCCTACTATGGTCTAACCAACCTCACTGTAAACCGGAAAAAGATGCGCAATGTCGCCTTAATCATTAGTGTATTATTTTTAATAACAGTCGCTATGAAAATAATAGGCATCATAATCTATCCTTAACTGGAACATACGAGACAGACCCTAATGACCCAAAATCCAACCTTCAGCGAAAAGCAACTGGTTCAATTGATACTTGAAACTGTCAAGGCGCAAAAACCTGAAACTACACGGCAATTAGTCCAGTTAATGCAGGAAAAAACAGAGTTACCCTCTGAAGAAATAACCCGATTGTTGATTCAACTCGAAAACGAAGACCTGCTGCACTTTGCCAAAAAAGAAACTCCCTTTCCTTTGATGCCTCAAGCCTACATTTTCTCCAAAAAAGCCTTATGGTACTGGATCACAGTTGCGTTAGCCATAGTAACCACAATAGTGGTGTTCGTGATACCTGATGACGCTTACCCTGTTGTGTATGTTCGCTCTGCTTTAGGTATAGTGTTTGTTTTATTTCTGCCTGGTTATGCCCTCGTTAAAACGCTTTTTCCCTCAACAGTTCCTTTCAAAGTAGCCGACGAGAACATGGAAACCATCGAACGTGTTGCCCTAAGTTTAGGCATGAGTTTAGCGCTGGTGCCCATTGTAGGCTTAGTTCTGAATTATACGCCGTGGGGAATACGGTTAGTACCCATAACCCTCAGTTTACTCGCATTAACCATCGTTCTTGCAACAGCCGCCGTCCTACGTGAATATCAAATAAAAGCTCAAGCTGCCAAAATCAACACGAAGTTTTTAAACTAAAAGGCGATTAACAAAACCGCCTGCTAATTTTTCCAATTTTAATTATGAAGGCGTAGCCCAAAACACGTTGTTGCATTGTTGACCTTTTTTGTAACCTTCTTTTGGTTAGTCGTGACTATGTGCGAATAACGCTTTGAACGTAATTTAGTTTTTAATCTTTTGTCTTTGATTTTTCTGGATAAGGTATTGGGTCAGGTGCGATGATGGGTTTGAAAGGGGTTCCAGTTGTCTATGACTGTGGCAGCGTGAAGTGAAGTTTATTTCATATTCCAGTATTTTTTCCTTCTCAAAATCTAAAAAATGTGGGCGCTATAGCCTGTTTTCATGTTGACCGTTTTCGCCACCCGCAGCCCTCCACGTATGCCTAAACCAAACCACGTGGTTGCTTTGCCGCCGCATTGGTTGTTTTGGCTTTGCGTCAGTTTTCCGCGGTTGGGGGTTCTCTGCGGACCAGCAGGTGTTGACTATCAGAGGTCGATTGCGTAAGCTGTTTTGTTGGGAACCAAAGTGCTGCTTTGGACTTGCATAACCCCTAAAATTTAAGGGTTAAAAAATAAGGTCTTAATTTTCGTAGATTAATTTAAAAACACCTGCACTGCATAATGAGTTATCGTAATATGCAAACCAAGTTTTTACAACAAAGGTGAAAAAATATGACCAAAGGTAAGCCTTGGACAATAGAGGAAGAAGCCGAACTTAAAACGCTTGTTGATGCTAAGACACCCATCGATGTCATAGCAACAAAACTTGGAAAGCAACCTGGCGCAATATACGTCAAATGTCAACGCCTCGGACTAACAACTAAGGTAAATCTCACTAATTTTTCAATTCCTTTGCCTACAGACTTGCCCAGCGTTGAAGAAGCCCTAAAAAAACTTGCTGGTGCATTCGACTTGGCATGTACTCCCGGACTCAGTAAAGCTGAAATTCAACGACTAAACGTCGTAGCAACATTAGCCAAAACCTACAAGGAAATTCTCGCAGACTACATCAATTACCGTGGAATCGAAGCCAAACTAATCGATATGGAGGCAAAATATGCGGCGTTACTGGAGAAAACAACCAAGAACGATGCGTCCAAACCAGATTCTACCTAAATGGCAAAAACTCCAACAGAGTGACCAATTAATCGAAGAAGCCACTCTTGAAAAAACCCAAAAGCTCAGCGTTGACCCTGAAGACTTCTGCACCCAAATCTTGGGTTTCAAACCCTTTCTTTACCAAAAAGAATTCATCCAAACGTTCAAAGACAACCAGTTTACTGCTGCTCGGTGGTGTAGGCAAAGCGGCAAAACCTTCATCATTGCAGCACTCCTCCTATGGTACGCAACAACCCACCCCAACAACGCAATCGGCGTAGTGGGTCCGTCATGGCGCCAAACCAAAAGAATACTCTCACGCATAGCCACATTTACACGTAGCCTGCCACCCGGAATAGCCTTCAAACCCCAAAGAACACAAATTCACTTCACAAACGGAAGCACCATAGAAGCCTTCCCAAACAACCCAGAAACCATCCGAGGACCAACACTTCACGTGGTTTACGCTGATGAATTCAATTTTGTTCCCAACGACCAAGAACTCTACGACGCCATCCTGTACACGCTTGGAACTACCGACGGCAAATTCGTTTGCAGTAGCACCCCTTGGCACAGTGACAGTATTTTCTTTAAAATTTTTAACCACAAAGACTTCAGCGACTTCAAAACCTCACATGTTCCATTTGAAAAAGCGCTAAGCCCCAAAGGTCCACTCAAATCTGGCATCATCCAAAAAATCAAGACACAAATGGGCGACGACCCCACAAGGTGGCGCCGCGAAATGGAAGCCGAATGGGCAGAAGACGACGATGTCTGGCTAACTCAAAGCCTGATTGCCTCATGCATTGGCACAACCCAAACATGCGGAGAAGACCTGCAAGAATTCAACCCCGAAACAAGCCATAACGGTGACTTCTTCGCAGGACTAGACTTAGCCCAAACTAAAGACTACAGTGTCCTGTGTGTAATCGAAAAACAAAACAACAAACTGTATCTGCGGCACCTAAAAATCTTCCAGCAACCAACGCTATACGCACATGTACTAGGCTACATAAAAACCCTGCAAGACCGATGGGGCGGCTTCGAAAAAATCAGAGTAGACTTCACGCGCGAGGGACCAAGCATCATAGCCGACATGGAAAACGCAGGCATAAACAACGCCGAAGGCGTAAACTTTAGCGTACCCCGAAAAAGCGAAATGGCAAGCCTGCTAAAACAACGCATGGCTAGCCAAAGTTTCTTTTATCCGTTGATGAGTTGGGAGCGCCCCTACAGAGGCGACTTATGCACAGAACTGAATGTGGAACGGTACTGCCTGCGCAAAGACGGAAACATAGGCTACTACCACCCAAACGGTACACACGATGACGTCTTCTGGGCAACCGCACTAGCAGTTTACGCAACAGTAGATATGCAACCCGAACCATTCCTCACAGTAATCCCCCGATAAAAAACAAAAACCAAAAAACAAAACGAAAAACACACAAAATAAATGATACAAACGCTTTTGGCTAAATCAATTAAACAGCTACATTCAGATCATTCACATTTTTTTCCCAATAGCCATAACCCATCGGCCATCAGTTAAAACATCTTCTACAGACCCAACAAAATCCAGCATAAACTTAGGAAGGTACGCCATTATAGGAATATCAGTAATTAAAGCAATTGCCCTTGTGTGTACAACCTTAAATGAGACTTTATTCAACATAGAACATAAATCTTTAGAATCATATGGATACTCCGTTGGGTCTTGTTCAAGCAATTTTAACTTCAGACAAAGCCTAGTTATAAATGTGCCTTTTGAAAAAGTGCTCACTAAAACGTGTCCACGCGTTTTCAATACTCTACGGGCAGATATTAGAAAAGCGAATTTGTCCTCAAATAGATAAAAAGCTCTACTACAGACCACAGCATCAAACACATTATCCTGAAAAGGAAGGTTCTCAGCATCACCCCGCATAAGAGAAACGCGCCTTTCTTTGGTTCGCGCTATCTTCAACATCTCAACACACACATCTATGCCCACTACATCAACACTTAGTTCATTACAAATATGGTTGAAATGTCGACCAGTACCACATGCGACCACCAGAAGGTTACCCTTCTTACGTAAATACTGGGAATACAGCAATCTTTCGCGAGCGGCGAAGCGCCCCCTTTCAAAGATAGCGCGAGTATGATCATAGATTACTGCCTCAGTTGCGTACGCTTCAATTAGGTCTCTTTTTGTCAAGAGGCAACACCGTGTATACTGAGCGCTAGTTGAACTGCTAAAGATATAAAACATCTGTAGAAATACTGCCCGAGGACGTACTAACACTATAAAAGAATTATTGCGTCTCACCAACTGTAAATCCATTGCAAATGTTAGTGAACTATTCGCCGCTTCCGCGCAGGTATTCTGATATGGTTTTTATAAATCAATTAAAAATAAACCACCAAACACAAAACAACCACAAACCAAAACCCAAAAACTACCAAACAAAAACTAAAACTAACCACACACCCCAAATTGCAACCCAACAACCACCAGCCCGCAAAGTTGTTGAAACCAACCCCCAATCAACTTCTTTTTACAACCAAATACAACCAAAAAACCAACCAAACAACAAAAACAATCCACAACACAAAAACCAAAAAAGTAGTAAAACACAAAAACCACCCACAACTACTTCTAAAACAAACAAAAAACCAGCAAGACAGTCATGCTCCACGGGAACAGCTGTACAAAGATTCACGAATCATATCTAAATCACGATAACCAACTAAATCGCACAGTTTAAGTTCTGGTTTTTGCAAAGTCTACACGATTGCTATGAGCAAGGTTCTTGTTACTGGTGGAGCTGGCTTCATAGGTTCACATTTGGTTCCGCGGCTTCTATCAAAGAAATACTCCGTGGTTGTATTGGACAATTTGTTCTCTGGAAAACTGAATAATCTGAAAGAAAGCCAGAATAACCCCAATTTTAAGTTTATTCGTGGCGACATTCGGGATAAACAAGTTTTGGTTGATGCTCTTCGTGATGTGGATGCTGTTGTTCATTTGGCAGCGTTGATTGATGTTGCAGCTTCGTTTGTTGACCCCTTAGGCACAAATGAAGTTAATGTAGCTGGAACTGTAAATTTATTGCAGACAGCTGTGAAGAACAAAGTTAAGCGGTTTGTTTTTGCTTCTTCCACAGCCGTGTACGGAGACGCGAAAACTCTTCCCGTTAAAGAAGATACTGTCTTGAAGCCTATTTCACCGTACGCTGCCTCTAAAGCAGCAGGTGAGGCTTATTGCTCTGTTTTCGCAGGTTGCTATGGCTTGGATGCGGTTGCGTTGAGGTTTTTCAATGTTTTCGGTTTGGGGAACGAGAACAACCCGTATAGCGGTGTGATCACAAAGTTTCTCCGCAAAGCTTTAAACGGTGAAGTTTTGACGGTTGATGGTGACGGAGAGCAGACCCGTGACTTCATTTATGTGAGCGATGTTGCTGATGCAATAATTTGTGCTTTAATTGGTAAGGCGTTGAAGGGTGAGGTTTTTAACGTTTGTACGGGTGTGCCTACAAGCATTAATCAACTTGTGGAAGCGGTGAAATCAGTCACTGGGAAAAACTTGCAGGTTACGCATGGTCCTGCACGGCAGGGTGACATACGGTACAGTTATGGAGACGCTGCAAAATCGGCGGAGAAGTTGAAGTTTAAGTCAAGTGTCTCATTATCAACTGGTTTGGGGCTGTTGCTTAAGTCTTTTGAAAAGCAAACGTCTCTTTAAGGCTTTATGTTTTTTCAGTAGCTGATTCTAAAGTGTTCAGACTTTACTCTTTTTAAAAGCAATGCACGCATCTTTATCTTTAGTTATCTGTGCGTGTGTTGCAAAAAGACAAGCAAGTTTTATTTTTTTGCAAGTCTATCTTCAGGTTAGCGAAAGCTAAAGCCACATTAGTATATAGCATATTACGAATAGGGAATACCCTTTAAATGTGATTTTTTGAAGTCTTGGTACTTGATTCTGAACAGAAGAAATTTCTGGGAATCTTGGAGAAGGCTTAGATGCAGAAACCAGTATTTACGGTGCTATTCGTTTTCTTAGTGGTTACGGTACTTCTTTTAACATGTGCTCCCCAAGCACAGGCAGCTATAACAATTGACGGCGTCGTTTCTTCAAATTCTAGTGGGGTTTCGGTAAGCAGCTTTCTGGTAACTGACACTGTTTACGCCCATATTGACTACCACGGTAATGGTGCGGGTCCTCAAGTACGATTATACGTTATGTCCCAATCTCCCTCGAACGGCGCCTCTTTAACTGACGTTTCTGGAGGCTATGAAACAGTCACAACATCCTCTTCTGCGACTACTTTCACAGTTTGGTCTCCTTCTGTCACGGCAGGTACATACTACATAGTCTTAGACCTAAACATGGATGGAATATACCGTAGCACTGATAACGATAAGATATCTTCCTCCTTCATAGTTAGCAAAATTGCCACCACCCTCGCGGTCAGTTGTAACCCCCTGACTGTTGACAAAACAGGAACGCAAACAACAACCATAAGTGGGTATCTAAAGAGCTGTGGCGTAGGCATTTCAAGTAAAACAATATCCCTATCATATAGCAACGGAGCCAGCTACCCAATTGTCACATGCGTCACCAACGCGAACGGCTTCTACCAATTCCAGTGGGATGTACCCGTTTCTGTGGCAAATGGCTACTACGTAATAATTGCTGAATTCGCAGGCGACTTAACATACTCTGGAAGTTTAGCGCAGACAAGCGGCGGCGGAAACTTGTTTGTGGTACCTGAATACACTTTTGGCGGTCTCGCAGCACTAGCAGCATGCCTCGGAGCATTAATAATTTTTAAGAAACGAAAAACCAGCCCCGCCTAAACGGCAACAAGCAACGCTTTCACTTTTCGTGCTCCTTTTGCTGTCTGAACATTAGTTTCAGCTTCACAGTTCAACCCAAATTTTAATCTATAAATAGAGGGGGGTAGGTCGTGCAGAGAGCAGGTAGACGCAAACCCGTTTTCAGTCAAGCACAAGTCTGCACGCCAGCAGAATCTGCATAAAGTGACTATAGACTGCACTGACCATAACAGTGCGCACTCGCGTTTTACCCTATTTTTTAACATAGAAACCCGAATTGGGAAAGCATTAAACATAAATCGCCCGCAAACAATTTATCCTAAATCTTGACGTGCGTCATATGCGAATTCCTAAACTTCCTGCAATTTCGCAGTTGGCTCCCTCAGATAACAAGAACACGATAGTTGTTACTGCAAGGTTCTTCGCAGTAGCCATAGCCATTTTGGCATTGTATTCGCAGGATCTGAGTATGGTATTCAACGATGCTTTACACAGCGAGGCGTCATTCCACATCTTGGCAGTCCCCTTCATTTTTGGATATTTGCTGTACCGCAAAAGAAACATGGTTAGTGCCTCAATTCCGCTTTCCTCAACAAGCAAAAATTTCTTTCAGAAAAACTTCTCTACGATAACTGGGATTGTGCTCTGCGCAACAGCCTTTTTAGCATACTGGTTTGGCTCCTATACCTTCCTGCCGCTCGAATACCACATGCTCACACTACCAATTTTCGCTGCAGGACTAATTCTCATACTGTTTAACCCTCAAACGCTGCGGCAACTATTTTTCCCCATAGCTTTTCTGATTTTTCTTACACCACCACCCATAGAAATTCTCTACACTGCGGGTGCAACCCTTTCAGACCTTAGCGCAGTAGCGTCAAACGGACTTGCAAGCATATTAGGACTGCATTCCACGTTGGCAGGCAATTACGGAAGCCCAATAATCACCCTGACCAGACCAGATCAAACCGTGATGAACTTTAGCATAGATGTTGCGTGCTCTGGAATCTACAGCTTAATAGGCTTTGTAATATTTGCTGTGTTCATCGCGTACATAACAAGAGGCAAAAAACGTAACAAATTCGCCATACTTCTCATGGGTATTCCTCTAATTATAGCTCTTAACATTATCCGTATAACCACCATCCTAGTAATAGGATACAATTACGGCGACGAAATAGCCCTGCAAATATTCCACACCGTAGGTGCAACCGTTCTTATGTTTATGGGAACATTGCTGCTGTTAGCGATAACCGAGAAAGTATTCAAAAAACCCAAACCACCTGAACCCTGCAAAAATTGCAACAATTTTGCAAAATCAAACCCGACGGGCAACTTTTGTATAGACTGCGGGAAACTTCTTAAGTATCCTAAAATTAAACTGGGCAAAAGTGATTTAGCCAAAATTGTTGGCGTAGCCCTGATTGTGGTTATGTTCGTTTCAATACAAGTGCCTATATTCGCTTTGACTCAGGGACCAGCGCAAGTGCTAATCCAAACTCCCGCAGGTGTCGAACAGGGAAACACCTTGATACTTCCAGAAATTTCTGGATATGCGCTTTCCTACGTTTATCGTGACACTTCATTTGAACAAATATTACAACAAGATGTTGCATTAGTGTACTCTTATCGTGCGAATGACACGGCAAAGCCAACAGTGTGGGTAGCTGTCGAAGTAGCATCTACAATCTCAAATTTGCACCGCTGGGAAACCTGCTTGGTAAATTATCCGTTAAGCCAAGGTCTCCAACCATCAGTAAAGCAATTTGACCTTAGGGACATTCAAACGCAGGAGAATCCTCCTATAGTTGCACGGTTCTTCGCGTTTCAAGATTTAAGGTCTAACCAGTCGCAAGTTGTTCTTTACTGGTACGGAACAGCCATGTTTACAGTAAATGGGACTTCGCAGCTGAAAAATGTTAAAATGAGTTTAGTTGTTTATCCTCAATCGCTTGAAAACCTGTCTGAAATTGAAAATAATCTGTTGCCGTTTGCTGCGGCTATTAACGACTATTGGCAGCCTATAAAGACTTGGACGCCTATTGCTTTGGCTATTTCCCAGAATGGACTGGTTTTTTCAATAGTGACTAGTGTGTTGCTTGTAGTGCTTATGCTTTATAGTGCCTTCTTGAGAAGGCAAGACAAGCTTTTCCTCGTTAAACTTTATACAAAACTCTCCGAACAGGACAAACTCGTTGTAGATGCAGTGGGTAAAGCTGAAAAAGCGGGCAATCCTACAACTTCAAGAGTAATCGAAGAATTCCAGAAGCTGTCAAGAAGCCCATACTCCGAAGTTTGGCTTTCCACAAAACTTAAAGAGGCGCAAACTGCAGGTTTAATCAAGCAAACCTTGATGAATTCTGATAACGACACGCCAACAATTGTTTGGAGAAGCTGTGTAATTGTGGAAAACTTTTTCTTTGAACTTTTTAGAATCTGAAAGCTGTCTTTGTGGTTTTAAGTGCGAGGTACTTTAGAGGGGGAAACGTTTTCGTGGTTTTCGGTTTAAAATTGGGAGAGAAGCCTTCTCCTTTCTCCACAGATGCCCAAAGGACCATTTTTGCTTAAAAAGGGTATTTCCATGACCGATATATGTCGCAAACAAAAAAGACGCTTTTTTCTTGGCTGCCTTTTTTAGAGGGGTATGCTTTTGAGGTATCTGTTCCAGAGGTATGATGCTGCGTAGCCTGCGACAGCGCCTGTCATTGGTCCCATGAAGGCCACTATCATGTCTATTGCTGCGTATGCTTGGATAATCTGTGGGAACATGGTTGTGGCATAGTAGCTTATGAAGCCAATAAGCAGGGTGCTAAATGCCATTGCTGCCATGAGTTTGTTGCGGTTTACGCCTTCGTTTGTGGCTTTGACTTTGAAGAGGAAAACTGAGGCGTCCACGATTGCGCCGTATAGGACTGCGTAGATTATAGAGAAGGGAATAAGCGTTGGTCGCCAAAGGCTTGTGAGGATTCCGCCGACTGCTCCGACGTATGTGGCGCCAACTTTTTTCACAAAAAGTGTGCTTAAGGCGAGCAGCACAGCGTCCACGGCGATTAGCATTCGGTCTATGGGGGCTGGAACGAACATTCTGGTCACGAACATTATGGAGCCAAACAGCGCGACAATGAATAATTGTAGGTTTTTTTGCACAGTTGCTCGTCCTTTTCTTACTAAGAGCGCAAGTTTTATTTAAAAACTTTCATGCCG
>CALMWK010000157.1 GCA_937873375.1 Candidatus Bathyarchaeota archaeon | reverse complement strand
ATATTTCTTCTCCAATCGTCTATAACTTTTAAAGTTCCATTTGCTTCTTCGACTGCTGCACAAGCTGTTCCTGCAGTTGCGGACTTGGGAACATCATGAGTATCAAGTTTGCTTTTTCACCAGCGCGTTTGAAATGCGTATCAAAAATTAATACTTCATCAGAAATCAATGAATGCTTAACCACAAAGTTATCAATTATGGCATCAAAAGTATCTACTACCCTCTGGGGGGTCGTTGGGATTAGCTGTAGGCCTGTGAAATCTGAGATAGCGGCTAAAAATGACCCGATTAGGATATTGGCGAGTTCCTGTA
This sequence comes from Candidatus Bathyarchaeota archaeon, assembly GCA_937873375.1. Classification (GTDB taxonomy): domain Archaea; phylum Thermoproteota; class Bathyarchaeia; order Bathyarchaeales; family Bathycorpusculaceae; genus JADGNF01. Next base: position 34,953 of record CALMWK010000157.1, on the reverse strand, counting down.
TTGCTGATTCTTCCATGACTGGATCAAGCTCATCTACTGAAGGCACCATCGTCATCATAGCAGCGATTTTTTTTGCTTCTTCACAGTCAAAGATTAACAGTATATCGCATTCGTTGTTGGCTATTTGCATGTAGACTGCAGTGGTTGGTGCTTCGTGCCTTTGATAGTGCTGGGGCAACAGATGAGGTGGAATAGTGTGAATTTTGGGTATGTCTATTACTACTTGTTGCTGGAGAACCTCTGAGAGGGATGTGGCAGCATGCCATGCACCTATGCTTCCAAGCTCTAAGAGTCTGCTTAAGTCAACTTGGTCAGTTTGTGTATGCGTGTAGGCGCTTAAGTCATTTTTTTCACAGATTATGTTAGTGGTATTTTCGATTTGCCCGCTCATAATTTTGTTTCATCTCCGTTGAAACGTTTAACGGTCGCAATCCCAGTCGTGACGTCAAAAGTAACTCTTCGTCCATGTGCATCTCCAACATCTTCTGCAATAAGCCTGATTTTATGTTCGGCTAACGCGGCTTTGACGCCCTCGATATTTTTCAAGCCTATGTTGAGACCGTTCATGTTCGGGAACATGTTAGCGCCACCTGCAATTTTAGCGCTTAGACGAGCTTCTTTTCTACCAAGCTTTCTTACTGCCTTAGCTAACGCGGGGACTGCTGTGTCTGCGAATTTTCCTGGAAGAGGTTCTTGTGGAGCAATGGCGGATTTGGGAAGCATTATATGAGCCAACCCCCCACACATGTTGACTGAATCGTACAGGCATATAGCCACGCACGAACCGACACTCGTTACCAGTTCGACTGGTTTGCTTTCTGCTCTCATTTCCGCCATGTTCACACGAACCTCTTCCAGTTTTGGTTTGGTGGTTTCTATGGTTGTGGTTGTTATTGTTTCGAGTTGAGTGGTTGCGTTTATTGATAGTTTGATAAGGCTGCTGGTGATGGCTGAAGCTACTTTGTTTGGCTGTAGCCCGAAGAGGGTGGTTAACAATTGTGGTGCCTCAGCAGTACTTGGACAGGACTTCCATGACTTTTTGAGACTGGAATGGTTTGACGACGAAGTCTTTGGCACCTGATTTGAGTGCTTCAGCTATTAGTGCTTGTTGTCCCATGGAACTGCACATGACGACTTTTGCGGTTGGGTTTGCTGTGACTATTTGTTTGAGTGCTTCAATGCCGTCTTTGGCTTTTGGTGTTGGTGGCATAACAATATCCATGAGGACTAGGTCGGGTTTTACGTTTTGGAATTGGTTTATGGCTTCTTCCCCGTTGGTTGCTTCGGCTATTACTTCGTGTCCTGATTGTAAGATTATTTTTTTGAGCACTGCTCTCATGAATGATGCGTCGTCTACTACCATAACTGTTCCCATAATTATTTTCCTCGTTTGTTGAGTTGGTTTATGGTCGGGTTCTGAATATTAAAGTATTGTGTATTGATATACAGTATTTGATAACAGCATGAAAAGTAAGGAAATTAGCAGAATATTCTAAATAATGAGCCTTAAGCGATGCTTGGAGAGTCGCGTTTTGTGGTTGTGTGGCGGTTATTTTTCTGTTGGTGACACTACGGAGGAGAAGGCTTCGGCTATTTTTTGTAGTTCTTTGGTTACTGTTGTTAGGAATTTGATTCTGTTTTCGACTTTCCGTTTTTGTGCACTTGTTAGGCTTTTGAATTTTGGCACTACGTCTTCTACTACTGCTATCATGAGTTCGCGGTTTTTTTCTTCTTCGAGGTTTTTGAGTTCCATGTGTCCATCCTTGTGCATCAAGGCTAGGTGTCCTGTGGGGTCGATGTGTGCTTGAACGATGAGTCCTGTTTCTGCTGGGAGCGCGGACACGGAAACCTGCATGGCTGGCGCCAATGGTTGCATGAGCTTCATGAGTGAAATAAAGAATTGTGCGACTAAGAGTTTTTCTTCGCTTGTGAGTTCGCTTATTTGGCCTATGTCGTCTGCTACGCTTTTGAGTGATTCAACTAGTTCCTGAACTGGAACTTGCTTTCGCTCATGTTTTTCTTCGCGAATTGGCATTTCTGCTGCGGGTTTGGCTACGGTTTCCTGCGTCAAGGGTGGTCACTTCGTGAATAACGTGTTTCGCTGAGAAAAGGACTTGCATGTCTCAGGAGTTACGCACAGAGTTTTCAAAGGTTGGGATTGGCTTTTGGTGGTCTGTTATGCTCGCCAAGTGAGCGCCAGTTTGATTATTTCCGTTTTCTAAACAATACGGTTGGTATAGCGACTACTGCACTAAAGATTGCTAAGCCTACTATAGCGTAAACGAGTTCCGTTTCCTGAGAAACACATTGTTCCACTACCCGAACAGGAGAAATTGAGTGTGTTGTTGTAATTCATAATGTTTATAGCTCTTTTTTGGGAACACTGCTGATGTTGGACAAGGACGACTCTCTCAGTGAGTTGCTGAGGTTGTATAAGGAGTCGTGCTACATAATACTTATTTGTTAGAGTCCGAAACCACATAGTATTCAGAGGCGGCATAACGTGGTTTATGGACATCAAGGTCTAAAAGAGCAAGCTTCAGTTAGCAGAATTCAGGAAGTTACGTCTGTTAAGCAGGACCGTTGTAAGGTGACGGTTTCTGTTGATAAAGAGCGACCCATGTCTACGTCGCCGTTGTATAACAAGTATGATATTCAGAAGTATGATCTTCATCCGAACTTTAGTTTTGCGCATTTAGATGATATGATTCCTAAAAATACTCCTGAGTACCTTGACCATGGGCAGCACTATGTGGAGCGGATTGTGCGGGCGCTTAATTACTTTAAGCAGTGCAGCTTAATTGGGCCTTCAGGTACCGGCAAAACCCACATTGTGTATTTGGTTGCTGAGCTTACGGGTTTGCCTATTTGGGAAGTCAACTGCGGTTTATCCACATCATCCTTCGACCTCATTGGGCGTTTCATTGGTTTAGGCAAAGAAAACTGGGTTGACGGTTTGTTGACGCAGTGGCTAAGAAAAGGCGGCATAATGTACCTTGACGAAGCCAACATGATGAAGCAGGACGTAGCCACCCGATTAAACCCTGTGCTGGACACTCGAGGTCACCTTGTGCTTAACGAAAAAGACAGCGAAGTCATTGAACGCCACAAGTATGGTTACATGATTATTAGCATGAACCCTGCGACGGCTGAATTTTCAGGCACAAAACCTTTGAACGCTGCCATGAGACGACGTATGGCTGTCTGGATTAACTTTGACTTCCTCAGCGTCGGCGAAACTATATCGCCAAACGAAGTGGAGATGCTTCAGAAACGAACCAAACTTGACCAAGACACTGCCTACCAAATCATACAGGCTGGTGCGGAACTGCGAAGGCAATACAAAGCAGGCGACTTGCCTTACGGTCCATCTCTTGGAGATTTGATTAACTGGGCCACGCTGGTGCATGACGGAAACACACCTATGGAAGCTGCCGAAGAAACCCTAATCGGTTTGACAAGTGACAACCCTGAAGTTCAAGCTGATGTACGCCGAATCCTCGAAGCAGTGTTCAATAAGCCCCAGTAGGAGCCAATTGAAGGGCGCGCGATGGGATTTCTGGATTATGCTCGAACACTTTCTTTTCAGAAAGACAAAGAAAAAGTGAAAATCCTGCTAAACCCCACTGGGGACCAGCCCACACTAGAGCAGGACAGCCAAGGGTTCACCATTAAACTGCCCAAAGTTCAATTCTTAGAAAACAAGCAAATCCAATATCTTGGGCACAAGTTTTCTTCAGACAAAACAGGAAAATCCAAAGTGGGGCGCCTTTTTAGAGCCTCAGTTATGCATTTAACCACGCACACGCTGGTGCCATTGCCCAACGACCAAATCGCCCCCAAAGCGTCAGATTCATTTGTTGATGCGTTCGCAAAATCTCTCTTCCGAGATACCTACGTTAACGCCTACCTGCAAGCTTGGTACCCAGACAGGTTCATAGACATAGCATACGCAAACGCATTAGCCTACCAAAAAATTAAGCCCACAAACAGAATTTTTGCTCCCGCAACCAAAGTAATGACTGCAATTCTCTCAAAAATCAACATAGGCGAATTCAAAGGTTCACTCACCCCCGAAGAAGAACAGGGAGTAAACACGGTGTTTCAGGAGTTGACCGCACTTAGGGAGACCTTCTTGGGTTCGCTGGCAGGTGAACAAATAAACTTCGTAGAACTGTTAGCTCAGAAAGTCGAAAGCATACGGCACACGCTTGAACCTTTTGGGCCTTTCATGGAGACGCCGTCGCTTCCTCATACAGAGAAGATAGGTAGTTGCAGTATCTACACTGAAGTAGACAGGTCACTGGCTTCTGATGTTGAAGGTTTATTCGTGCAGTCTCTGGAAGCTTTGGGTGGTTCTGTTCCTGCAGTGGACAACATAGAGCAGTGTTGGCGACCTGAGCAGGAGGCTGAAGCGTTGCAGGCGTTTAATTCTGACCAGCAGCAAAAAGAGCGCCAAGAAAAAATGCTCTCTAAAATCACGCCCCTTATCGGTTGGACTAGGCTCAAGTCAGTTTCTTTTCCTGAAGACGATTATACGCAGTACCTTAGGGCAAGACTTTCCGTGCAGGGCGCCAGCCGAAGGTTACTTGATGCTTTGCGTGAAGCGTTAGACCTTTATGATGAAAACACTCGGCAAGAGATGGGCATATTGGATTTGTCTGAAGTTATTCAGGCTATGGCAAGCAACAAGCCCGCCACCGATGTCTTCAGTTTGGATGAGTATCTTAAGCAGAGTTTTGCGTGGTCAATACTTTTTGATGTGAGTAGTAGTATGCAGGTACGCGGCGAATATGGAAGAGCTTTAGCTATCGCGGTGGCGGAGGCTGCGAAGGAGTTGATGACGGATTCTAGTTCATGGACTTTTTTCGCCTTCAGCGACCGCTTATACGTTCTTAAGGATGCGTCAGAGTCTTACTCGCAGAAGGTACGCGCCAGAATAGGTGGACTCAGATTTGAAGGCTTAACCTACATCCCCGATGCGGTGCAAATAGCGGGCAAGATGCTGGCGAAACGGTTTGAGGAGCAACGGGTTTTGATTGTGATTTCTGACGGTTGGCCTTATGGCTACGTGAACATGCCTATTGCGTTGAAGGAAAGCGTTGATGAACTCCTAAAAAAGGGCGTCATAGTTATCGGGATAGGCGTAGAAACAAACCGAATGAGCAACTTCTTTAGACTGAGCACCTCCGTTTATACGCAGAAGGACTTGACGAGCAAGTTCGCTAATGTATACATAAATGCTTCACAAAAGGCGCTGGAAACCTAAAAACTCTAAGTGACTGGGACCAGTTTGATTTCGTAAAGGTGTGGCCAATTCTTTCCCGTCACAAAGAGCTTATTGTTTTCTGCGTCGTAGGCAATGCCGTTAAGCACGCTTTCGCTGTTCAGTGCCGTTGAGTTTTCCAGTCCAGTGAGGTCTATCCAAGCTTTAACTTGTCCCGTTTCTGGGTCAATTACCGCGATTTTCTGTTGATGCCAAATGTTTGCGTAAACGTCACCGTTCACGTATTCAAGCTCGTTCAGGTTAACCACGGAAACGTTGCCGTCGTGCACCTTGATGTGCCCAATGTTCTGGTAGGTTACGGGGTTAAGGAAGTAGAGGTTGTCTGTGCCATCGCTCATGATTAAGCAGGTGCCATTGAAGGTTATGCCCCAGCCTTCCGTGGTATAAGTGAAATTCCGTTGCAAACTTAGCGTTTCCCTGTCATAAACAAATCCATGCTGTGAAAGCCACGTCAACTGTACAATGGTGTCGTTGACTATGGTTATGCCTTCGCCGAAAAACTCACGAGGCAAAGTAATCATCTGAAGCGTGTTGCCAGTTTCTAAGTCTACTTTCCGTAGTGTAGAGATGCTTTCTAATCCAGTGCTTTCATAAAAGAAGCCGTTTGCGTAAACTAAGCCTTCGGTGAAGGCGTTTTCGTTATGTGGGTACGTGTGGACGACGGTATATGTGTAGTGTTGTGGCGTGGTGGCTGGTGGAGATGGTTGGTCATTTGTGCCAAACAAAGTTAAGGCTGTCGTCGTGAGCAGGAGTGCTGCAATGATGACTAATGCGCCGACTATGTGCCACTGCTTCATAAAGTGTCATGTATTAGTTTCTCATTTATAGGCTACACCCTTAATCAGGATGTTTTCCGACTATTGTAGCTCTCAAGCCGATACAGTCGGCTCAAATATTAACCGCAAACCTTAAGAACCGCTGATATTCTACTTGTGCATAACTAAATGCATAAAGGTTGAATTAGATTGGCAGTCGAAGGATTTTTCGAAAACAAAAAGCAACCAGTAGAAGCCAAAGTCGGCGAGTTAACGCCCCAATCCAGAGCAGTTAACGTCACCGCAAAAGTTGTCTCCAAAAGCGAAATTAGAGAAATACCCATGGGTAGAGACGGATCAGCCCACAAAGTCTGCGACGCATTAGTCGGCGACGAAACAGGCGTAGTCTACCTGACCCTATGGGACGACAACATTGAGAAAGTAAATGACGGAGATACTCTCCGCGTTGAAAACGGCTACGTGACACTGTTCAAGGGCAACATGCGCCTGAACATAGGCAAATACGGTAAACTTGAACCAGCAGCGACCCCACTAGAAGGCGAAGTGAACACCGAGAACAACGTTTCCAGCAAGACCTACGAGCAGGAAAGACGTCCATTCCGAAGAGGCGGCGGCGGATTCGGTGGTGGCGGTGGCTACGGCGGCAGACGCGGTGGCGGTGGCTACGGTGGCGGCGGCAGCGGCGGCTACGGCGGCGGAAGAGACCGACGTGGTGGCGGCGGCTACGGCGGCGGAAGAGACCGTAGATATTAATTCCCCACACGTTTTATCCTTTTTTTAATTTTTTTTATCTTTAGCCAGTTAAAGTTTGTTTTTGTCGTCTTTGTTTTGCACTTTGGTTACCGTTAATTGCTGTTTGTTGTGGCTGGTTGCTGTTGATTGCTGAAAGTGGTTTTGACCTCTGATAGGTACCCTACGCTTTCTCTATCCCATCTGTTTTTCAGAGTTCCAACATGCTATTGGGCTGAATATTCACTCCTTCTCTGCCATGACCTACCCCCCTCTATAAATAGAGTCAACTAACGCGTAGACTAATACTTGACTAATTTTTACTATGAGTCTTAGCCCCTCTTGCCCAGCCTACCCCCTCCCCTTTTTCTGCATATATTGGATATTAGGATCCAAATATGACGGCTAACCTTATACTAATCTGCAGAGGTCTCCAAACATGAGTGAAGAGAGCACACACGCGTCGTGAGTGCGGCAGAAACGCCCTCGTCTTTGTTTTGTGTTGATTACTGTAGCAGAAGTGTTGGTTTGGATGCGTAATGTTTAAGCACTTTGAGTGGCGTATGTAGATAATAGTTTAATGTGAAAGCGAGGAAGATGACCGATTAGTCCAAAAAAGAGAGCTCCAAGAAACGCCAAGAATAAACGTGGTCGAGGATTTGAGTGTCCAGTTGAGCTTGGAGAAGAATACGAAGTTGACATAGTTGATATGAGTCCTAACGGGGAAGGAATAGCCAAAGTCAAAGGGTACTCCATTTTCGTTAGAGGCGCAAAGCCCAAAGACCACGTGAAAGTGAAAATTATAAAGTTAGACTCCGTGTGTGCAGACGCCCAACCAGTCACCTAGCCCTTAGTAGGTGAGGTGCCAAATTGCCTGTTTTTGAGTGCACCAAATGCGGCAAAAAAATACGGACGGATTACGAGCTTTCCTGTACGGGTGACGTTAAACGTAACGTGGAGAAGGCTCCTGAGTGCTGCGGCAAGCCCATGATAGAAATAATCGACGATTAAAACCTCTTTTTTGGAAGAGGGCGAACCATTAAAAGAACAAGCCCCCAAATGAATACTTGACCTCAAATGTCCCATTTGTCAGACGCAATCAGGGAACGGCGCAGCACCAGAAAATACCTGCAACAACCCGTTCCACACAAAGTTCTCCGAGAAATCCTCGAAGCCGCAAGGTGGGCGCCTTCAGCGCACAACGCACAACCATCAAGATTCATAGTTTTAGCGGACCCGTTGGCGAAGCGCAGTTTAGCCGTGGCGATGGCTCAGGCGTGGCTGGCTGACCTCAAAAAAGACGGCGACTCCCCCGCAAGCCGCAGGGCATCCGCAGACGCCTCAGTTGAGCGGTTCGCAAATGCGCCCGTACTCGTAGTAGCCTGCTTAACTATGAACGGCGTGAAACAGTTTCCCAATGAAGAGCGGCAGCGGTGCGAACATGACTTAGCCGTGCAAAGCCTAAGCGCCGCCATACAAAACCTGCTTCTAACCGTGCATGCGAAGCAGTTGGGTTCGTGTTGGTACTGTGCGCCAATCTTCTGCAAGTCTGCGGTGCGGAAAGCGCTAAAGATTCCAGACGATGTTGAGCCTCAAGCAATAATCACAATTGGTTATCCTGCAGAAAAACCAAATCCGCCGCCTAGACGCCCACTCAAAGAAACTGTTTTTTTGAATGAATGGGGCAAGGCGCTGTAACTGCACTCTCTACTACGCAGGCAGGAAAATGCTTAGAATCCTGAATGCCAGTCCACCAATAAGCAAAGCAAGACCGATGTCAATCACCGCTATGTAGATTGCTTTTTTCCACCCAAACTCCCTCTTGAGCGCAGCTATGGCGGCAAGACACGGGATATATATCATGACTATCAACGCGAAGACAATCATCTGCACTGCACTGAGCGACTCCAAGCCCAAGCCAATTGACGCTAAGGTTGTGGCTAACAAGATGAGCGTTAGCTCCTTGCGCAGAATCCCAAATAACAAGGGAATAGCTGCTATTGCGGGAAGTCCCAGCCACCAAGTCATAAGCGGGCTGGCTGCATCCACAAAGTAAGGCATAAAACCTGACAATGCAAACGCCTCAATGATTATACTTCCCACGATGATTATCGGGAACGCCACATACACGAAGTCCTTGGTGCGACTCCACGTTTTGATGGCTAAAGTTTTGAGGGAAGGTTTCTTGTAACTGGGCATTTCCATGATTAAGCCGACAGGCTCGCCCGGTAATACTTTGAACGCAATTCTGCCCAACGCGAAAACAAGGACCAAATCGAAAGCATACAACGCTAAAGCAGCAGTCAACCCTACATATCGTCCAACTAACCCGAGAATTACCACTGTTCGGGCAGCACATGGAATAAGCACAACCACAAACGCGCTCAGAAATCTCTCTCGTTGGGTTTCCATGATTCTGCAGCCGATGCATGCGGGAACAGTACAGCCGTAGCCCAGTATCATCGGGATGAAAGCTTTTCCGTGTAAACCGATTTTGTGCATGACGTTGTCCATGAGAAAAGCTGCCCGTGGTAGGTAACCGCTGTCTTCGAGTAGAGCCAAAATCACGTAGAATGGTACAATGTAGGGTAACGCGATGGTTATGCCCGCGGCGACCCCGCCCAGCACCCCGTTTACAAGCAGGTCCACGGCAACGGTAGGCAAAACTGGCGTAAGCAGACCCTTAAAGCCCGCAGACAACCACATGAGTCCTTGGTCTAGCAAAGCTGAAAGGTAGCTGCCCCCTGCAAAAATAACTGCAAACGTGGCGGCGACAACACCTGCCAAAATCAAATATCCCAACACTTTGTGGGTGGTAATTGTTGCTAGCGTTTGTTCTATGCTGATTTTCGGCTTTGCCTCAATAACGACGGCGTCTTTGGCGAGTTTGCTGGCTAACGTGTACCGCTCAGAAGCCACCACTACAGGTGAGTTTTCGCCGTGCACTTTCTCCAACTCAGAAATTAACTCTTCAACACGCTTCAACACTGCCTTTCCGTCAGGGATGGCGCTTGCTTTTTCAGCTATATCCGAATCTTTTTCCAGCAGTTTTATGGCTATCCACCGTGCGGGGTAAGTGGCGCAGAGTTGAGGCAACTTGGAGACAACCAAACTTTGGACTGCGTTAATCCGCTCTTCAATTTCTTTACCGTAAACAAGTTGGACCGTTCTACTCTTCTTTTCTTTAGACGCTTCAGTCACAACTGTGGAAAGCAGCTCGGTTATGCCCGTGCCCGCAACCGCTACTGTAGGCGCAACTTCAACGCCCAGCGCCTTGGAGAGTTTTTCGGTGTCGATTTTCAATCCTTTTTTCGCTGCAAAATCAATCTGATTCAAAGCGATTACCAGAGGAACTTCCAGCTCCAGAAGCTGCAGCGTCAAGTACAGGTTCCGCTCAAGCGCTGACGCATCCACTACGTTAACTATAATGTCGGGTTTTTCGATGGCTAAATAGTCCCGTGAAACAATCTCTTCCATGGAATACGCGGAAAGCGAATACGTGCCGGGCAAGTCGACGACGCGTATGTTTTTGCCTTCAAAATACAGGGTGCCTTCGGCGCGTTCTACGGTTTTGCCTGGCCAGTTGCCTGTGACTTGGTTTAAGCCTGTGAGCTGGTTGAAGATGACGCTTTTTCCAACGTTTGCGTTTCCAGCCAAAGCTATGGTTAATTCATCTGCCCGTTTGAATCCCTTTTGAGTTGGTGGGGTAGTAGCGCTCTGGTTCCCGCAAGCACAGGGGGTTTTAGCAGGATTAGTTTTCATTAGCGTTTGCCTTCACTGGTTGCACAAACACTTTTAGAGCTAAGCCGTAACCTAACGCGAGACATGCACAGCGAACCTCAATTTCCACTGGACCATGGAACGAACCTTTTCTGAGAAGTTTCACTTCACAGCCCGGAGTTAGTCCCATCTCTGCTAATCTATGCATCGCACCAAGACCACCGATGGTGTGGGTTATGATTCCTTTTTCGCCTTCCTGCATGTCTGCGAGGCTTACTTCTTTAACACTGCAGTCTAAGAGTGGCTTGATTTTTTCATGATTACGCTTAATGCCAAACATCATTGAGCCTCCTGTTTGTTTTTAACCCGCACATTTTCGGCAAGTTCCCGGTCAAGAGAAACTACTTTCCCGTTGACGCTCACAACAACTTTGGTGGGGCTTTTTTCTATTACACAAATATGCGTTTCGGGTTTGATGCCCGCTTCCGCGAGAATCGCAAGGTTTTCATGTTTCTCATCCGTTATTCGCGCCACTGTGCAGTTCTCATTCAACTCAATTTCCGTTAGCATAATGCATTTTTCTTCTTTGAACGTGCCATTTTCCGCGGGGATTGGGTTCCCGTGGGGACAGCACTTCGGATTTCCCAGTCTTTTCTCTAAGAGAGAGACCACGTTTTTTGTCATGGCATGTTCAAGTTTGCAGGCATCTTCATGCACGGTACTCCATTCAGCTTTCAGGATGTCTGTGAGGAGTCTTTCGGCGAGTCGATGTCTGCGAATAATTCCTAAGGCAATTTTTTCGCCTTCACGGGTTAATTTGACACCTCGGTAGGGTTCGTGGATTACCAACCCGTGGCTTTCTAAGTGCTCTATGGTGTTTGTGATTGAACCTGGGACTACCCGTAATTTTTTTGCAAGTTCGCTAGTTTTTGCCACTCCGTATCTTTTTTGCAGGCGATAGATTACTTCGATGTATTCTTCAGCTTCATAAGATAATGCTGTTTCCAACATGAGCACCTTCTAAACGTGAATTTACGAGTTCTCGTACATTTTACGAGCTCTCGTAACTTACGAGGGGTAAGCGCCTAATAAGCTTTATGCATTAAAAAAGAACACTAATCAGGCGCGGACCATTATCAGCATCATCTTAAACCGCGTCAACGCCTTCACAGCATGTGGTTCCCCAGCAGGCATAACTGTAAGCATCCCCGCCTTCAATCGAACCGCTTTGCCTGAAATTGTAACTTCTGCTTCGCCGTCAAAAATGTAAACCATAGCGTCAAACGGTGCAGTGTGCTCACTTAATCCTTGGTCTGCGTCGAAAGCAAACAGCGTTACGGTTCCGACGTTTTTGTCAATTAATGTTCTGCTTACAACTGAGCCTTCTTGGTACTCAATTAATCCCGTTAGGCTGGCTGCTTGAGCTGCAAGTTTAATGCTGTCTCCTTTCTTGTTTTTTGTCATGATGCTTTGTCCTCAATTCAAAATTTAATGCATATTAATATAAACGCTACGTTTTGGCTCTTTCTTGGTCCCAAAGCTGGAAAACTTCTTCTGAAATCCGTGGCCTCAAAGTGAAGACGTCCGCGGGATTCTCCACGTAAAGGAAAACCATGTAAACCCTCTCTATGCCGCTTGATCTAACTAGCATGTAAGTGGGTTTTTTAGGTAAAACATGCGTGTACTTCTCTAAGGTTGCTTCAAAGATTTTTCCAATTTTCTCAGTTGAAACCCGATGGTCAAAGCCAATCTCAAATGTATAAGAGTAAACTTCTTCTTTTCCTGCTTCAAAAGCAAAGTTTGTAATGTCTCTGTCCAGAATCTGCAGGTTACTCACTGAAACTGTGCTGTTGCCCATGGTGAGAATTTTTGTGTAATTTAAGGTAATTTCCTGAACAATACCCTCAATGGTTCCGATGCGCACATAATCGCCAGCCCTGAAAGGTTTAGCTGCAAGCAGAAACAAGCCCGCGATGAAGTTGCCGAGTGTTTTCTGCGACGCAAAACCTACTGCGGCTCCTCCTATGGCGGAGATTGAAAGAATCCATTCTGCCGGCAAACCCCCAACCCTAGCTGCGACGGCTACTGCGCCTAAGAGGATGAAAATTCTGAAAGTGAGTGCCAGATTGTTGGTGACATGGGGTTCCAGTTTTAGCCGTTTAGCAGCGCGAGAAAGGTACCTTGTGATGATTCTTTCGATTATTACAGCTACGACTGCAACCACTATTAGGATAATTATTGTGGAAAACTCCCCGCTTCCAAATAAGCCCTGCTCAGTCGCGCTCACAACGAGTCCCCGTTTCACCTGTTTTTTGCTACAACCCGTGTATAACTCTTTCGCGTGCTTTTCTCGTGAAAAACGAATACTTTGTTTTCTAAAAGCGAATCTTGTGCGGCAAGTATAGGCAATTCTTTTATGTAAAACAAAACCTACTTACTACCGTCAGGGAGGGTGATTCAACTGAATCAATGGGCTCCCAGTTCACTCCGCAGGTTCGGGATAGATCTCGTTGGAGCCGTTCCTTGGGGTACCCACTTGTGTCAACTCTATGAGTGCAAACAAGACTTACTTGACATTCTGGTTCCCTACTTTACGGCTGGATTGCGCAACAACGAGTTCTGCCTGTGGATTACCTCTCCCACTCTTAATGTAGCAGACGCGAAAAACGCACTTAAGCAGGCGGTTCCCGAATTAGACCAGTACATAAAAAATGAGCAAGTTGAATTTCTCCCTTATACCACTTGGTATCTTTCCCACGGCAAGCTTGATGCGGAAAAAATCTCGCACACTCTGATTGAAAAAGACCAGGTTGCTTGCAATCGAGGTTTTGACGGGTTGCGAATAACAGGCAACGTGCCTGTGGTTGAAAAGTTGCTTTGGAAGCTACTCTGGAAGAACTTTACTGAATACGAAAAATTCGTACACGGCGTCATCGCTTCGCATCGCATAATCGCTTTGTGCACGTATCCTCTGGAAAAATGCTCCGCCAGCAACATTATTGACATCGGGCACCTTCACGGCGGTACGCTGGTTAAAAGAGGCACTGAATGGTTCTTCATTGAAGACGCTGGGCAGCGTAGAAAAAGTGAGGAACGGTACCGAAACATCATTCAAACGTCAATTGACGCCTTTTTCATTGTGGATTCTACGGGTCGTTTTCTCGACGTGAACGGTGCCTACTGTGACATAATAGGTTACAATCAAAATGAACTGTTACAGATGAGCCTTCAAGATGTCGAGTTAAACGAAACTCCCGAAGAAATCCAACAGCATATGAAGAAAATAGGCCAGAACACTCACGACCGTTTTGAAACGCGGCATCGCTGCAAAGACGGTCAAGCAGTTGATCTAGAAGTAAGCGCTAATTACATGGAGAAAGCTGGTGGCGCGGATTTTTTTGTTTTTGCCCACAACATAACAAGAAGAAAACGCAACGAGGAAGCCATCAAGCACAGTGAGGCGCGATATAGAGAGCTTGCAGACAGCATCACAGACAGTTTTGTGGCGTTAGACGCGGATTTGAAATATACTTACTGGAACAAAGCATGCGAAAAAATAACAGGCCTCCCCGCCAAGGTAGCTTTGGGAAAGCATTTTTTCGAAATCTTCGAACAACACAAGAGTACACAAGAGTTAGCTAACGTTTACCTTAACGTCTTAAAGACAAAGAAGCCGCAGATTTTCGTGGATGAACTCCTGATGGGTAGGCGTAAGGTGATGGTTGAAAACTATGTTTACCCCACCAAAACTGGCATCTCCGTTTTCACCAAAGACATAACGCAACGCAAGGAACTGGAAAATAAGCTTGCAGAGTACACTCAGCACCTAGAAGACCTCGTTAAAAGCCGAACTGAAAAACTGAAGAATGCTGAACGGTTGGCAACCATTGGTGAGATGGCTGGCATGATTGGGCATGATATTCGTAATCCTTTGCAGTCGATAAGCGGCGAACTTTACTTGGCAAAAAACGAAGTAGAATCCTTACTTAAATGTGATGTTAAAGAGAACTTGTTGGAAAGCATTACTATCATCGGAGAGCAGTTGACTTACATAAACAAGATTGTCTCGGACCTGCAAGATTACGCTAAAATTTTGGCGCCTTGCCCTGAGGAAGTAGACCTTGAGAGGACCTTCAAGGAGATACTGGCGTCTGTGGCTGTTCCTTCGTACATACGAGTGATTGTGTCGATTAAACAGGGCTTTCCGAAACTTAACACAGACTCCTCATATTTGAGGCGCATATTGGTGAATCTGCTTACGAACGCGCTGCAGGCGATGCCTAAAGATGGAAAACTGACCATCACCGCAACACACGATAGATTGAACGCTTTCATACACATTCAAGACACTGGCGAAGGCATACCTGAAAAAGCAAAAAACAAAATTTTCACGCCTTTATTCACAACCAAATCCAAAGGTCAAGGCTTCGGATTGGCTGTGGTTAAAAAACTGACCGACGCCTTAGGGGGCAACGTAACTTTTGAGAGTACAGTTGGAAAAGGTACCCAGTTCACCGTGAAAATTCCGTTACGCTTACACGTTTAGTGAGACGTTAATCCGTGAAAAACAGGCTACTGTGAGCATTTTGAACGCTGTAACCTTCCGTAACGAGGCAAATGTATTTATTCGCCTTTTAAACTTAGTTTCGAAACGCAAGTAAAGAGTGAACTGTTATGGCTTTACAAAAAGGAGACTTCATACTAATCAACTACACCGCGAAGGTGAAGGAAACAAACGAAGTTTTCGACACAACAATTCAAGAAATAGCCCAGAAAGAACACCTCCAGAAAGAGGGCGACATATACGAGCCACGACTTATAGTCGTAGGTGAAGGCTGGGTTCTCAAAGCTTTAGACGACAGTTTCTCCACTATGGAGCCAACTAAGGCCGCGCAAGTGGAGATTTTGCCTGAAAACGCTTTTGGTCAGCGTGACCCTGAGAAAGTTAAGCGTGTAACAATAAAGCAGTTAGCCGCAAAAGGCATCAACCCTGCAATTGGACTACGCATCGAATACGGCGGAAAGAACGCGACTATCCGAAGCATAGGCGCTGGACGCGTACTGTTAGACTTTAATCCGCCACTAGCAGGAAAAACTCTCACTTACGACGTAACTGTGGAAAAGAAACTTGAAACCAACGACGAAAAAATCGCTGCACTCATCCACCGAAGACTTCCAATTACTGAAGAGAGCCAATTCAAATTCGCAATACAAGACAAAGCCTTAGCAATTGACATGCCTGAGGAAACCTTCTATATTGAGGGCGTCCAAATCGCAAAAAGAGGCATAGCCTTAGACATGCAAAAGTTCTTCCCTGACTTGGAGGAAACAAAGTTCGTTGAAGTCTTCAAGGCGCCTCCAAAGCCTGCTGAAGTAAAACCTGTGGCAGAGGAAACAGAAACTAAAAGCTAAACTGTGAAAAACAGTTTTTCTTCTCTTTGATTCTTTTATTTTTTTAGTTTTGGCTTAATTGATTATTCCTGTGGCTTTTGCCGCTTTCTCGCATGCCGCATGGTCCATGTTTAGCTTCTGGAGAATAGTGTACCTGTCGGGGCGTATGGTGACCGCGAGTTCTAAAGCTTTGACAATGTCTTGGTTTGTGACGCCTAGTTCGCTTGCTGTGGTTGGCGCACCTAACCTTTTGAGGGTGTCTCTTATGCGTTTCCAGTTTGCACCGTAGAGGTATGCTATTATTATAGAGCCCAAGCCGCATTGTTCCCCGTGCATGCCCTGTGAAGGATTAATCATGTCCAGTGCATGGCTGAAAAGGTGCTCTGAGCCGCTGCATGGTCGGCTGCTTCCAGCTATGCTCATGGCTACTCCACAGCTTATCAACGCTTCCAGAAGCACTCGCAAGCCTTCTTCGTTTTCCTGCTTGATTTTTTCTGCGTTTAGCGCTACCAGTTTAACACTCATCAAAGCGAGGCTAGCTGCGTATTCACCATAATATTCGCCTCTTTCAGCATGCGCCAGTTTCCAGTCTTTTACGGCGGTAAATTTTGCGATAACGTCTCCGCATCCGCTCACCACTGAACGCCATGGCGCCTGAGATATGGCATTCGTGTCCGCAATTATGGCTAAAGGCGCCTGTGACATGACACTATACGGTTTGCCAAAGCCTTTGATTGACGCAAGTGGGCTGGCGATGCCGTCGTGGCTAACCGTGGTGGGCACGCTGACGAAGGGCAGTTCTTGATGGGCGCTGCTGAGTTTTGCGACATCAATTTTGGTTCCGCCGCCCACGCCGAAGAGCACCTGAGGCTTCCACTCTAGAATTCTCTCCTCAACCGTCAAAACATCTCTTATCGTGGAGGTTTCTACCAAGAGGGTGTCGACATCCATGCCTGTTTTTGCGAGAAGGTCCCGAACGGTTTTTCCCGCGACTTCGCAGCTTTTCTGCCCTGCAATTATCAAGGCGGGTCCTTTGATGTTGAGCCTTTTTACAGCTTCGGGAACGCGCTGTAGGGTTCCTTTTCCAACGATGACTTCGCGGGGAAGCTGCATGTAGTGGTATGGTGAAGGCAAACTTGGGTCACACACTCTCTTACTCGTAGTATAGCTTATGATGCTAAGGTTTAAAACTTGCGAAAACAACCCGGATTAAAAACCGCGTAGAAGCCAAACCCATGTACATAAAGCTTCAATTTACCTAAAGAAGGCTGTATTCTTTGTCGAGCACAACAGCGAAATACTCTAAATCGTTGGTGTTTTGTTCAGTTTTCTTTACCGTAATATTAATAAAGTTCGCACATTGTTATCATCAATGCCTGCTTCCTACCGATGGAATTCCTTGCGGATTCCGAATTAGAGTTTTAGGGAGACAAACACTATGGCTCATAACACAATTAATCAACTAGTCGTAAAGGGGACAACTACAATTGGTGTCGTCTGCAAAGACGGCGTAATCTTAGCTTCAGACACACGAGTAACCATGGGTTTCTTCATTGCCCACAAACAAGGCAAAAAAGTCTACAAAATAGACGAACACATCGGCATGACCATCGCTGGCTCAGTGGCTGACGCCCAAAAAGTCATCGACATAATCACCGCCAACGCGCATCTTTACCGCATTAACCTTAACCGACCCATGCCGGTCAGCTCCGCAGCACGAATGACCTCAAATCTCCTGTTCAGCGCAAGAGGTTTAATGGCTCAAGTCCTTGTTGGCGGCGTAGACGACACAGGACCACACGTCTTTAACCTAGACCCATACGGAAGCCTAACCGAAGAGAAACTGACTTCAACAGGTTCAGGTTCACCCATAGCAATCGGAGTTTTAGAAGACAAATTCCGCGAAGGCATGACCGTGCAAGAAGCACTGCCAATCATCGCAAGAGCCGTTAACGCATCCATGAAACGTGATGTCGCAAGCGGCAACAACTACAACATTATAGTAATAGATAACAAAGGCTACCGCGAACTCGCAGACGCAGAGAAAAAGGAGCTTTTGGCAAAGGGAAGTTAAAACCTGTGGCGCGTACACAACAGCATCAGGACAAAGATAAAGTCGAAATAACCCAGTATATTTTGCAGCATGTTCCTCAAGAAGCTGAGGTCACCCGCATTGAATATGAAGGACCCATGCTTAGCATTTACACTAAAAAGCCCGAAGTTCTTGTTGAACAGAGCAGCGTCATAGCCGAAATCGTCGGAGTCATACGCAAACGTATTGTCATCCGTCCTGATCCTTCTGTGCGCATGCCCGAAATTGAAGCTGAAAAAATTACAAGAGAAATTATCCCAAAAGAAGCCGAAGTAACCGACATAAACTTTGACCCAAGTCTTGGCGAAATCATAATTGAAACCAAAAAACCCGGCTTAGTTATCGGTAGAAACGGCATAGTCCTGCAGGAAATCATAAAGAAAACCAAATGGCGACCCCACGTTCTGCGCAGTCCCCCATTAAAATCCAAAATTGTCACCAACATGCGGCATTACCTTCATTCAGAAAGCAAAGAACGTGAACGCATACTGCGAACCATAGGCGAACGCATCTTCCGACCTAAAACTTTCGACGTAGGCGACATTCGCTTAACCGTGCTTGGTAGTGCCCAGGAAGTTGGGCGTTCCGCTTTCTTGTTAAAAACTCGCGAAAGCAGTGTTCTGCTGGATTGCGGCATTAACCCTGGTTCGCAGAGAGCGTTTGAGTCTTTTCCACGGTTTGATTCACCCGAATTTCAAATTGACTCCTTGGATGCCGTGGTTATCACGCATGCTCATCTTGACCACTGCGGCTTAACGCCGTTTCTTTACAAATACGGTTATGATGGTCCAGTTTACTGTTCTGCACCAACCAGCAACCTTATGACTATGTTGCAGTTGGACTACTTGGATGTGGCTGGCAAGCAGGGTGTAACACCTTACTACGACCAAAAAGATGTGCGCGAATGCGTTTTGCACACGATTCCACTGCGGTATGGTGTTGTAACCGATATTGCACCTGACATCCGTTTAACCCTGCACAATTCAGGACACATTTTAGGTTCTTCCATGGCTCATTTGCACATAGGCGAAGGCTTGCACAACATTGTTTACACTGGTGACTACAAGTTCGCGCGCACTATGCTGTTGGAAGCTGCGGCAAACGAGTTCCCCCGAGTGGAAACCGTCATTACGGAGAGCACTTATGGTGGACCTGACGACATGATGCCTTCCAGAGGCGAAGCAGAAGAGCGCATAACCCGTGTGATAAACGAAACTTTGGAGCGCAAAGGCAAAGTCCTTATTCCAGTGCCAGCGGTTGGACGAGCTCAGGAAATTATGCTAATCATCGACGGTTACATGAAACGTGGCTTAATGAAGGAAGCACCAGTTTTCATTGAAGGTATGATTTCAGAAGCAACTGCCATTCACACAGCTTACCCTGAATATTTGGGCAGAGAAGTACGCCACAGCATACTGCATGAAGAGGTTAACCCGTTCCAATCAGACTACTTCACCATTGTGGAGCATCCGAGCATTCGGCAAGGCATAATCGAAGGTGAACCCTGCATTGTCTTGGCGACTTCAGGTATGCTTGAAGGTGGACCAGTGATTGAGTACTTCAAAAACTGGGCGGGAGACGATAAAAACACAATTATCTTCGTGAGCTACCAGATTGAAGGCACGATGGGACGCAGAGTGCAGAAAGGCATCAACGAAGTCACCATGATGGACAACGAAGGCAAAATGGCAGTAGTTCAATGTAATTTGCATGTGGATTCGATTGAGGGCTTCTCTGGTCACAGCGACCGAAGACAGCTAGTCAACTACTTGACTAACCTTAACCCTAAGCCTGAAAGGATCTTCTTAGTTCACGGTGAAAAGTCAAAAATCTATAATCTGGCAAATTTCATAGGCAACAAAGCAGGCATAAACACTATAGTTCCATCAGTGATGGAAACTTTTAGGCTGCTGTAGGCACAGGTTCGTTTTTAACTGGCGTTTTTTCTCGCCAGATTCTTATTTTTGGTGGGCAAAGGACTATGCGTTCTTCGCCTAGTCGTGCGATGTCTCCGCTTATGGATTCAGCGAATGCGTACAGGTCGTTCACGGCTTGTTTTACGTCTTCGATGCTCTTGTTTGCCAAGGGGGTGATGCGGAGAATAAGGATGTTCCCGTTGTTCACTTCTTCTTTTATTGTTTCCAAATCGGACAAGTCACGCAACGGCATAGCTTTCAAGTAGGTTTTACCGTTTGCTTCTTTGTTTTCAGATGGTTCTGAAGGCGTTGCTTCTGGTTTTTCTTCCATTTTTTGTTCATCTTCCTTTTTGGGTTTGCGGAATATTCCCAGGGACGGCAAATCGCTCCTCTCTAGAAGCTACTCTAATACGTTTGGACAGTTAAGCGTTTCTTTATTTTGAGTCTAAAATTCGGGTTTAGGTATGAACTTCACCAGCAGCAAGCCTGTGTAATTGAGAATTTTGATGCCTTTGATGTTATGCTCAAAGCAGTTTATAGCCCCTTTATATGTAGAAGGAATTTTGCCGCGTTCTGAACTCTGATAGGCTCCCTATCGTTTCACCTACCCCTTCCCCCGCCCTTTTTTGTTTCCTTTTTCGTACTGGTTAAGTTGGCTGTATTACAAAATTTCATAGCGCAAAAGTTCTTAAGCTGAAGCTGCGTTCTTTTTGGTCTTGGATGATGAACTCTAGAGTCATGAGCTCACAAGGCAATGAGGTTGACTCGACGGGCAAACTGACACCTTCCAATGCGTAAGACTTATCAACGAAGAAATAGAAGAACAACAGACCCGAAACTTTAAGGTAGAAGAAGTGAGCGGGTCAGGTCTTAGGCTGAAGGCATTGACTGAAAAAATCCGGGAAACACTAGACAAACTGTCCTCGCGAACAGCCATCAAATTCGCCGTTTACGCATCAGCCGTAATAATCTTTTTTGCCCTCATCCTCTTACCGCCCATTATCGGCATCGTGATTAAATGGGACAACATCCAGTTCATCCTAGACCAGCCGCCTCTGGTAGACCGCGCTTTGGGCGCCATCCAAAACTCCTTCATAATTGCCCTCATTGTTGCTGCGCTTGACCTAATTGCGGGCATACCGATGGCTTGGCTTATCGCCCGCGGAAAATCCCGGTGGCTAAGCGCCATCGACACATTAGCCGACATTCCTTTTATCATACCTACTACTGCGCTGGGTTACTCGCTGCTCCTTTTCTGGAGTGACTCAGGGGGCGTATCTGCGCTTTTCGGAAGCTCCCTAGTCTCAACTGGCTGGCTGCTTGTGATGCTGCTTCACTTCACATTCTCATTTCCAGTAGTGGTCCGCACCTTAGTCGGTGCCCTTCTCGACTACAAGGTGGAGTTTGAACGCGCCTCCCGAACCCTTGGCGCGGCGCCATTCACCGCCATGCGAACCGTAACTTTCCCCGTTTTGAGGCCAGCTATGATTTCCGCTTTTATCTTGGCTTTTGCCCGTTCCATTTCAGAGACAGGAGCCACCATAGTGGTTGCGGGCGTGTTTGAAAACGGGCCTGTGTTTATCCAAAACATGAAAACAGAGTTCGCCGTTGCTAATCCTGCCCTTTACAATGGCGCCATAGTTTTTGCAAGTTTCATACTCATAACTATTTCACTTTTGATTTTCGTGGCAATCCGCCTTATAGGACCCAAACTGCGACTGCCCCTGAAACGGGTCAGACCAGTTACTGAAAGAAAACTTAGCTACAAAAAAGCCGAGAAATCCCGCAACACCATCACCCTCATTGTCTTCTTCGTGTTAATTCTCTCGCCATCGTTGTTTGTTGCGCTGCCCGCGTTCCAAGCAATTTTCACACCAAGCTTCAGCAATGCAATCACAGGTTCAGACATCTGGGGAGGCTACTGGCAAAGCTTACTGCTCAGCTACGGTTTAGGCGCAACAGTCACCATAATAAACATCATAATCGGTCTGCCCACAGCCATAATTATTGCCCGCAAAAAAATGGGCAAATTTATGTCCTCCGTGTTTGACCTCTTAGTTAACGTGCCCTTAGTTGTGCCCTCCATAGCTTTGGGTGTTTCGTTGGGAATATTCTGGAAGGCAAGCTTCGCCTTACCTGACATAATGTTGCTTATATTTGCTCACTTAGCTATTACCTATCCGTATTTCGTCAGGTCAATGTCTGCCGCACTGGAACGCATAAGCCCCGACATGGAGGAAGCCGCCAGAACACTGGGTGCCAAGCCCCTTGGTGTCTTTAGAACAATAGTCTTCCCCTTGACAAAGTACTCCATGCTTTCAGGCGCCATCATGGTCTTCACCAGAAGCGTTAGCGAAACAGGCGCCACCCTAGCTGTAACTTCCAATTTACAAACTGCACCCGTGCTCCTCGTCAACTGGATAAAACAAGCAGTTCCAGCATCAAGATTGGACATTGCACTAGCCGCAGGCTTCCTTATCCTGCTAAGCTTCATAATCCTGTTAGCCCTACGCCTCGTTGTAGGCAGAGAAGAAAAGTATTAGTATGTTAATCTAATATGCAAAACGTTCAGGAAGAGTAGAGTCATGCCCGAAGTCCGCATCGTAAACGTCTCCAAAAAATTCGGCAACATCGTCGCACTCGACAACATAAACCTGACAATCCGCGACCAAGAGTACTTTTCCCTGCTTGGTCCAAGCGGCTGCGGCAAAACCACCCTGCTCCGACTCATCGCAGGTTTAATTGACCCTGACAGCGGCGAAATCTACATCGGCAACAGACTCGTTAATGATGTGCCGCCTGAAGACCGCGACATCGGCTTTGTTTTCCAAACGTTTGCACTTTTTCCTCACATGACTGCTTGGGATAACGTGACTTATGGTCCAAAAGTCAAAGGCTTTGACATGGCAGAAGCAACAACAATAGGTCACGAAGTTCTGGAGATGGTTAAGCTTCATGAGCGTTTGGATGCTTACCCCAACGAGTTAAGCGGCGGTATGATGCAGCGCATAGCTGTAGCCCGGGCCTTAGCTGCAGGAGCTAAGCTGTTGCTTTTAGATGAAGCGCTTGGGCAGTTAGACGCGAAAGTGCGCAATGAAATCCGCTACGAAATCCGCAAAATGGCCAAAGACCTCAACTTGACAGGTATACATGTGACGCATGACCAGTCGGAAGCCATGGCGATAAGCGACCGCATAGCCGTCATGAAAAGGGGTAGAATCCTTCAAGTAGGCACGCCACAGGAGCTTTACATGAAGCCTGAAAGCATATTTGTGGCTCACTTCATAGGCGAATCCAACTTCATAGAGGGCTACGTTTCCAGCAAAAACAACGGGAATTCAGTTGTTGAAATCCGCGAAGGCCTGAAAATTCAGGCTTCCAATGGTGCTGTTGCGGAGGGTAAACAGGCAGTTTTATGTGTTCGACCTGAAACTTTAACTGTGGAGAAAAGTGTCAAGAAAGCTTCAAACACTGTGCAAGGTACAGTGGAAAGAATCACCTTTGAAGGACCCAATATGCGTTATGAAATTAGGCTGGAAAACGACGCGTTAATCGTCGCCATAAAGTCTTCCATGTCTGGGGGCTGGTTTAGCATAGGCGAAAAGGTAGCGGTGGTTTTTCCTGTTGCGAATACGCATGTGTTTGCGTATCCTGAAGGCAGTAGTTTGAAGGAGGAAATATCCGTCGGCTCAAGGTAGCCTATTCAAAGTTACAGTTTGTACTGGAACGTGAGGTGAAAATTTATGGTAGAAATAAAAGTTGATGCGTCAAAAATCAAAGGTGAAGCAAATGCTGTCTCGCAGCTTGTAGCTTTCCTCAAGGAGAAAACAGCTGGAGACGTAACTAACGATGGCGGCAAAATGACCCTGAAAACCACTGCTGAAGGCGTAAACAAGAAGTACGTGCGTGTACTGCTGAAGAAATTCCTGCACCACCAAGAACTCAAAGAAACTTATCGCGTCATAGGCGGCGAAGAGGACACACTGGCAATCAGCGAAAGAAAAATCTACGAGGAAGACTAATCCTCCTCAACTTTTGTCAGCCTCTATTTTTTAACCACCTAAACCTTTTGTTTATTTCCAATGAAGGATTGGAACATGAAAACTGCTCGCTACCGCTACAAAAGTGAAGAAAACTACGGCACCCTAAAGAACAGTAGTCCTCCTCTCTTTTGACCTACCCCCTCCCCTTTTGAACTGCTTGTTTTGAGCCCTGTTTTTGGTTTAGGGCTTGGATTTGGGTTAGTCTGCGGCTGGAAACGGCGCGGAAAGGCTGGGTTTGGCTTGTGGGTTGGCGTCGCTGATGTGTAAAGCAGATATAGCTCTGCAGAGAAAATAGTTCTATTTCACCTTGACTGGACGTGCGCTTATGCAGTTATCCTATGAAAAAATTTTCAAGTACTCCGACATATTCAACCCCCTATCGTTAAACACTTTGCTTTCGGCAGGCAAGCTTGCTGGGCTGGAACCCGAAAAGACCCTTCTGGACCTTGGTAGCGGCAAAGGCTTTCCTTCCCTTTTGTGGGCAAGCGTATTTGGCGTTCACGTTGAAGGCTTTGACCTCTTCAAAAGCTACGTCGATTATGCGAATTCGCGCGCTAAATTATTGAACCTGCAAGGCAAAGCTCAGTATTTCTGCCAAGACCTCAAAGGCTACACTTTCAACAAGAAATATGACGTTGTGGCTTTTCTGGGGCTTGACGTTTCCATTTACGGAGATAGACGCAAAGCCTTGCACTGTTTCAAAACGCTGATGAAAAAAGACGGCGTTCTTATTGTGGCGGAACCTGTTTGGCTGAAGAAACCTGTTCCCGCGCATGTCATAAAAGCCTTAGGCGTTGGTGAAGACAGTTTTATTACGTTGCCTGAGATGCAAAAATTGCTGCACGAATTAGGTTTTCAAGTGTTGGGGCATTTTGTTTCCTCAAAAGAGGACTGGGAACTCTACGTTAGACCCGTCTACGTTGCCCTCAACGAAATAATCAAAGAAAAACCTGCTCTGGCAGCAGAAACTCAAGGCATCTTGGACGGCTTCACAGCTGAATACAACTCAGCGGGGCAATACTGGAATATGGCTCTCTGGGTCCTAAAAACCCATTAAACCCGTAGGCAAGGATTCGACCTATTCTGTTTTAGACGTGTTCTTTTGCTATGGCGCCTTGCTTGCTCCTGTTTTCTTTTCTATGCTGCCTCACAAGTTCCGTATTCGCGCTTGTTTTATGTCTATGGCAATTTCGTTTCCAGTCTCAATATTGACCAGAATTACTCCATTTGGACCTATTGAAGATGGATTGACTTCAGAAACGTACCCGCCTTTAGATCGATCTACCCTTTTTGTTTTGACGTTAAGCCTAACAAATGAGACTAGCCGTGAATCTTTTATGTACTGTTGAGTTGGCGCTTTGAAGATCGCTTCAGGTATCAGTTGTGAAATTTTTTCCCAACCAAGTTTTGCTCCTATGACTTTTGTCTCAGTCTTTTTCCTGTTGGAATAAGTTACGTCAATTAGCCATTGCCCTTCTCTCAATCTTAGGTTATGAACTAAGAGGACTTCTGCTGTTGACCAACCCTCAATGATTTGATCCAAATGCTGTCACGCCTAACATATCATTGAGCTGAGAGTTTTTAGGTTATCCCTTTTCTATTCGCCTTTTGCGATTGAAGCCTTGCTTATTCCCGCTTCCTTCTCCAAAATAATCACGTGCTCGGCTTTTTCCGCGAACGCTTCGCTGTGCGTAACCGCAATAATCTGCTCAATCGCCCTGAACCGCGATATGGCTTCGGCTAAGCGGTTAATGCTGCCATCTTCGGTGCCCAAATTTTCCGTGGGCTCATCCAGCAGCAGCATACCCAGCCCGTGACCCGTACGACTCTGCATAATCAACTGCCCCAAACCCAACCTGTACGCAAACGCAAGCAACGTGCGTTCTCCGCCTGAGAGGTTTGAGACTTCCCTGTCGGTGCCGCTTTCACTCTTCACATAAGGCGTGTACGTATCATCAATAACCACGTTCAACAACGGAGCTTCTCCGCCGACTAAGCTGTCGAGAACTTGCTGCACAAAGTTGCGTAGGACTTTGACGAATTCGCTTCTGAGTTTGGGCTGAATGCTGCGGTAGGCGTCTCGGATGGCGCCGATGACTTGGACGGTTTTGACGATTTTTTCCATGCGCTCCAGCTTCTGCATGGCATGGTCAATATGCTCTTTCGTTTCATCTAACCGTCTGAGTAAGTCTTTTTTGCGGTTTTCCTTAGTGCGCAAGTCCGATTCTACGGAGTAGTACTGCCTGAAGGTTTGCTCTCTTTGTTTGCGTGCCGCTTCCAAATCCGCCATGTCAAACCTGCTAATCTCAAACCGCAACGCCTCAAGCTGCCCTCGCAACTCCGCATCCGCATTTTTCTTTTCACCCAGCTCCGCCTGCAGTTCCACAAGGCTTTTCTCTTCATCAACTATGCGCGTTTTGAGGTCTTCAACTCTAGAAGTGAACATTTGCAGGTTCGAGCACGCTTCACTTGCCAAGTGCTTTGTCCGCTGGAGTCCTTCAATTTCCCTCTGCAACTGCCTAATTGCCGCTTGTCTCTGCACGTTTTCGGTTTGAATTCTCTGTAGCATACCCGTCTTGTATTCGTTGTTGAGGGGTTGCAGGCACAGGGGGCACTGATTCTCCGTCTCCGTGGAAAGTTGCGAGACGCGTTTTTGGTCTGCTTGCATGTTGCGTGAAGTGGCTTCCTGCTCCGCCTTCAAACTGCTGATTTTATCATCCAGACCCAGCAAGTATGGTCGTAACGCTTCTACTGGCTGGTCCGCAGGTACCCCTGCCTCTTCAAGTTTGCTTTTGCACGCTTTTATCTGAGAATCCATGGAGCTCAGGCGTTGCCGAAGGTTCTCCAGTATGGTTTTTTTGCCCTCCGCCCTCTGCGCCAGCGCTGTTGCGGTGTCTTGCATGTTGGCTATGTTGGCTTGCAGTCTGGCTTCTTTTCTTCGCAGTTCTTCAACTAGGAGTTTTTTCTCTTCCAGCTTCTTGAGCTTGGCATCTGCCTCTTCTAAGTACCGTTTTGTAACCGCAAGCTTCTCCACCGCATTCTGCAACTCAATTTCTATTAGAGTGTACTCTTCAGTTACGCGGTTGTACTCAGCAGCAAGCTTTTCCCTGCCCGTCACGTCAGGGTCTTTTTCCAAGAGGCGTTTTTCTGTTTCGTACTCGCGTTGGTACTCTGCGATGCTGCTCCACGCTGCCTCATAATCAGACAAACCGAACAATTCGTCGAGGCGTTTTTGCCTGTCTCGGGGCGCGGCGTCTATGAGTTCTTTGAGGTGCTCCTGCCTGACCCACACAATTTCACGCCACAAGTCCCTGTCCAAACCTGTGATGGCTTTGAACTGCTCCGCGATGGCGCTGGTGTTCATGCTGGCTATGAGGGTTTCATCTTGGAACAGCTTGAGTTCTTCAAGGTCTTGGCTTATGCCTTTGCCGCGCCGTTTTATGCCCCGTGTTATCTTGTAGGTGTTCCCGTTTTGGGTGAATTGGACGGTGACTTTCGCCGCGTCCGCGCCTTCCCGAAGCAGATACTCAAAGCTTCTGCCGATAGGGTCGCCGAAAAACGCAAAATCAATACTATAAAGCACACTGGATTTGCCGCAGCCCAAACCGCCGACCAGACAGTTGAAGCCGCGGGTGAAGGGCACGGTGGATTTGACGTGGGAGCGGACGTTTTCCAGCTGGACAACTTCGATTTTCACTTCAAAAGTTCCTCCAGCGTCTGCCTCACCTTCTCCTCTTGCTTGCGCGTCAGCGGCTCAATCAGGCTGATGGCGTGGCGGGCGATTTTTTCTGCTTCTTCGCGGCTGTATCGGTCGCTGAAAATCTGCATAAAATACTCAAAAGCTTTTGTCTTCAAATCCTTAAACTCACTTTCAAAAATCGAACGGACGATTTCATCGGAAACCGCACTCTCCTTCAACAACACAATCGGGTGAACAAGCAGAGCTTTCGGTGCGGCACTTCGGATATGCGCAATGTCCAGTTCGGTGCGGCTGGCTTCCGCAGGCAACACACCCTTCAATACGGGAATAATTATGACGCCTTCCTCGTCAGCGTCTTTCACCATTTGCACAGCCATGTCGGTGATTTTGTGCGCGTTCATGCCAGAGAATTCCTGCTCCAAAACTACGAATTTGCGGGGTGACTGCAACTCTATGATTTCGGGTGAAAACTCGCCTTTCTCGTTCACGCGGACATGATAGAAGCTTTTCTTGTTTTTTGTTTCGTCGTAGCTGACGGTTTCCGTGCATCCGCTGTACGCCAGAATGCCTGTTTTGAACTTTGCCAAAAACCGTTGGTGAACATGACCAGCAGCGTAGTAACCAAAGCCATCAGGAATCAGCTCAGGTGGTACTTCTGCCTCAATATATGGCGGCTTAACGCTTGGCAAATCCACAGCAGCATGCAACACAAAAATATTACTAACTGAAGCGTCAGGCGTCGGTGGGTTCTGCTGCAAAAACTGGGGCAATACCTCTTCGGTTTTGCGCCTGCTCCGAAAGTTGGGTACGCCGTAGACGTAGCAGCAGTCTGGTTTGCGCCAGCACGCGCCTTCATGCCTCGGCAAATGATAAATCAAACCTGCACTGTCCAACGGGTACAGAATCGTGCTTGTAATAGAGTTTGGCGCTGAATCGTGGCTGCCATCCACCGTCAAAACTGGGATGCCTGCGTCTTTTAGGCGCTTGAAGGTTTTAATGGTGTTCTCCAAGGTGACGTTTGAGGGTCTTGCCTGATGGAACAGGTCGCCCGCGATAATCATGAAGTCGGCTTTCAACTCGATGGTTTTGTCCACTATCTCCTTGAAGGCGTTGTCGAAGTCTTGCCTTCTGACCTCTAAGCCGTACTGTGCGTAGCCTAAGTGTAGGTCTGCGGCGTGGACGAAGCTGAAAGCCTTCAAACGGTTGATGCTCTCCCAGTTCAAGTTAGCTGTATGCTTCTAATTTCGGGTTTGGTGGTTTTAAGCGTTTACTACGAGTATCTGTCAACAAATTTTTGGCGTTTTCTGAAGAGAAATCTTTAAACCGTTATTGTGCTCTATGCAAGGAAAGAGTGTGCACGTTAAGCATGAACTGCCAAAAATGCGGTCAAGAAGTGCTTATGCCTTTTCGGTGTCCGTACTGTGGAGGACAGTATTGTAGTGCACACCGTTTGCCTGAGACGCACGCATGCCCCCAGATAGAGCTGGCGCAGGCGCAAAAGCGGGAAGCAGTTGCTGAAGTTTTCACTCCTCATGCAAGCTCGTATGAGTACTCGGTTAGTTTTGGGCAGCCTCGTCGTGTTCAAGGGAAAGTTTACGTTAGCCCCAAAGAGGCTCAGCATTTATCCATAGCAGCGTTACTCGTAGTAGGCATAGGCTTCTCTATAGCATTTTACAGCAACTTCTTTGCGTGGCTGGGCTGGACATGGACAGTAGTGTCTATTTTTGCTCTTCTTCTGACAGCTTCATTTTTGATACATGAAATGGCTCACAAAATCACTGCCCAAAAAAGAGGCTTATGGGCTGAATTCCGCCTAACAACATGGGGCGCAATTATCACTCTAATCTCAATTGTTTCCCCTCTTAAGCTAATTTCTCCAGGCGCGGTGATGATTTCGGGTCCTGCGCGAATAGACGAAATTGCAAAGATTTCCATTGCTGGACCAATTATCAACATGGGTTTAGGCGCCGCGTTTTTAGGTGCGGCGTCAGTTCCAGGGGTTTCGCTTGCTTATGTTAGCTTGTTTGCAATAGTTGCATTCATAAACGGCATCATAGCTGTCTTTAACCTCATACCTTTTGGAATTTTGGACGGGTTCAAGATTTACAGTTGGAACAAAAAAGTTTGGGCATTAGGCTTTGCAGCTGCCGTGGCTATAGCTGTGCCGTCTTGGCTTTTAGCTATGCCTTATCTTTAAAAGCAACTTCCAAACAACCCAATTTTATGATAAAACGTTTTGGGCATAAATCTAGAAAGTTATTGTAATCCACTCAAAAACGTGGCTGCGAAATAAGAAACTGATTAAAAATTGAAGGTTTAGATGAGTTCGATTGTCACATGGACTTCTTCGGGCACGCGAATACGCATAATGCGTCTCATAACGCGCTCCTCAGAGTCGATGTCAATTAAGCGTTTGTGGATGCGCATTTCCCACTTGTCCCATGTGGCTGTGCCTTCGCCTGATGGTGCCTTCAAAACTGGTACACGCAAACGTTTGGTAGGCAGTGGAACTGGTCCGTTGATTTTGACGCCTGTTTTCTGGGCGATGCTATTTAGTTCTCCACATACTTCTTCGAGTTTTCCGTAATCGGTACTTGTTAACCTGATTCGTGCTTTTCTAACCATTTCGCCCATCGATCCTAATTTTTTGCGCCTTTTACTCCTGTTAGACACCTTAGAGATTTAAACCGTACATAAAAACTTATCGACGACGGTTCTTAACTTTACTTGTCTTCAAACTGCTTGTTTTCTGTCTCTGCTATTGATTGCTTCCCCACTTGCTTTAAGGTGCGGAGGGCAAATAATATTAGCTATTACGCCGTTATTTAAGCTAATACTCTTGGTTGCGGCATCTATGGCAGAATGCACAATACCGACAAAAAAAGGGCGCGATTCTCTATCAGTAGCGTTAATTGTTGCGCTTGCAGTCGTAGCAGTTCTCGGAACCATTTTCAGTGTCAGCTACCCTGACTTCGGCAAACTTTTCCTACCCGGAGACGTTGCCTACACCTCAGGGGGCGTTGTTTACGAAGTAATTTTTGTCCTACTCACCATAGCCACCGACATTCTTTACATTCTCGGAGGCGCAGTAGTAGCATTCGGCGCCGCGTTAGTGGCATACCGCTTTTTACAATGCAAACTAAAAAGCCCCTACCAACCATCCTGCGTTTCCCGCTTCCTTTCAGGATACCTGACTCTGAGCTTAGAGTTCTTCATAGGCGCCGAAATCATAAAAACCGTGGTTGTGCGAACATACGAAGAATTCTTGCTGCTTATCCTCGTGATTTTCAGTCGAGGCTTATTCAGTTTGATACTGTACCTTGAGCGCAGATGGCACGGGTCCGAGGCAGAAACGGAGTAAACCGCCGTTTTCTACGTAAACTACCTTTTAATTGTTCATACTTTTCCCTGAAATACCTTATGTTACGTTAGATTACATGGCTAAACTTTAAATGTGTCAACGGTCACTCTAAAAGAGTTAAGCTCGGACCATCATGAGCGAAATCATTAAAGCAACGCCAATTTGGCTTCAAAAAGGCCGTTTCGACAACAAATATTGTTTGAACGTGTTAGCAATAATTATCAAAATTGTTGGACATTTGACTGGAAATTTTGGCGTTAGCTTTAAATATGTTCGTGTTGCGTCTAAATTCTATAAACAATTGAAAATTTCACTTGGAAAAGTGACAGTCTTGTTAACGAATCAGTCTTCCATTGGAGGTAAATTTGTTGCTTGTTGAGTCAGCTATAGCCTTCCTACTGATAGTAGCTGCATCATCAGTAGTCTACCTATTAGGTCGCCGTGCAGCACCTAAAACTAATCAAACCGAAGGCGAACGTTCAGTTTATGCCTGCGGAGAAAAAGTGGTTTATCCAAAAATGAAACTTAATGTTTCGCTCTACAAGTACCTCATATACTTCGTAATTATAGACAGCGCCGTTTTACTCATAGCGTATGCTTCTTTCACAGGACAAGTAATGAACACACCCTTACTAATGCTATACCTGTTTATGATGCTTGTATCCAGTCTCATTCTATTCGAAGGAGGCAAAGAAGAATGACCAACATAGCAACATGGGCAAGAGTCAAGTCCCCATGGGTTCTCCACTTTAACTCAGGCGCCTGCAACGGCTGCGACATCGAAATCGTTGCCTTATTAACACCAAAATACGACGTGGAACGCTTCGGCATCAAACTTGAACCATCACCACGACACGCCGATGTCTTGTTAACTACAGGTTGCGTCACGCAACAATGCGCAGAACGGCTAAAACGCATCTACGAGCAGATGCCTCAACCAAAATTTGTAGTGGCGATTGGTGCATGTGCATGTTCAGGCGGAGTTTTCGCTGGAAACTACAACGTCGTTGGCGGTGTAGACAAAGTTATCCCCGTTAACGCTTACATACCTGGGTGTCCACCACGACCCGAAGCCATAATTGACGGCGTCGTGAAGCTTCTGAATTCTCTACAACCTCCCAAACCTGCAAAGAAAGAGGAGAAAAAAGATGTCAAACAGTAATATAGATATCGTAAAAGTGCTTGAAACCAAGCTTAAAGGTAAAAGTTTTCAAATTCAGCCAGGGAAACTTGGAACGGTAGCAGTTCAAGCCATACCTGATTCACACAGAGAAGTCCTCAAGGTCATGCTGGCTGCTGATGAAAAAACCGGCGTTATAGCTATAACTGGAATAGACCTTGGAGCAACCATAGGTGTCTACTACCACATCCGCACATCCAACGCGTTTGTTACAATTCAATCCGAGGTTCCCAAAGAGAACCCCAAAATCGCAACTATAACCGATCTGATGCCTGGAGCCGCCTTCCACGAACTGGAAGTCTCCGATTTGCTAGGTGTAGTTTTCGAGGGAAACCCACGTTCGGGGCATGTCGTTTTGCCTGACACTTGGCCTGAAGGCATATTCCCTCTCAGGAAAGACGTCAAAGCCAGCGAAGTTAAGCTTAACCCGCCTTCTACTACCGATGCAAGGTTTTCAGGTGACAAGGGGCTGGTCAAGATAGTTATCGGTCCACATCACCCTGCTTTGCTGGAGCCTGAAAAGTTTGCTGTGATGGTTGACGGCGAAACCGTGAAGAGCGTTGAACCGCGCATCGGCTATGTTCACCGAGGAATAGAAAAAGCAGCGGAATCAAAAACTTACCTTCAAAATGTTTACCTTGTGGAACGAATTTGCGGCATTTGCAACGCTTGCCACGCCACCTGTTTTGTTGAGGCAGTAGAAAAAATATTAAAGACAGAGGTGCCGCCGCGAGCAAAATATCTCCGAACTATTATCCTTGAACTAAACAGGCTGCACAGCCACCTGCTCACTTTAGGGCATGCTGGTTTAGAAATCGGCTACGAGACACTTTTCCAGTACTTCTGGCGTGACCGCGAGCCCATCATGGACCTTACTGAATTAGTTACAGGCAACCGCGTTATATCTTCAGCTATAACCGTGGGCGGCGTACGTCGTGACCTCAAAGAAACCGACATTCCAAAAATCAAGGCAACCCTATCTGACCTGCGAAAGAAAGTTCCCTTCTACAAGCAGATGTACGAAAATGAGCCTACCCTTCGGATGCGTATGCAGAAAGTTGGCACACTTGCACGGCAAGACGCCCTGAAATTATGCGTGGTTGGTCCAGTAGCTAGGGGCTCAGGCGTAGACATTGATGTACGCAAAGATGAGCCGTACGAGGCTTACGGCGAGATTCCCTTCAAAGAAATAGTTCACACTGCTGGAGATACTTGGGCGCGTATGAATGTTCGCATGGACGAAGTTGAAGAAAGTATCAACATAATCGAGTATGCCATAGACAACATGCCCACAGGCGCGTACAGGGTAAAGGTACCCCGTGTTGTTCCTGCTGGCGAAGCCGTCAACCGAGTAGAAGCCCCCAGAGGCGAACTCTTACACTACGTCAAAAGCAACGGCACTGCATATCCCGAACGCGTTAAAGTGCGCACTCCAACTTTCGCTAACATACCCGCGTTTCTCAAAACTGCAATCGGCGAAAGCATAGCTGATGTTCCACCGAACTTTGTAAGTTTAGACCCATGCTTCTCATGTACAGACCGATAACTGGTGAAAAACAATGATTGACTACCTATGGCTAATATTCCGTGTGCTCGTCTTCCCAGGCTTCACCTTCCTACTATTCTTCACAATGTTCTGCGACTGGATAGAAAGAAAAGTAGAAGCCCGCATGCAGAACCGCATGGGTCCCTCTTTCACAGGTCCCCGAGGTCTCTTTCAGCCTCTCGCTGACTTCATTAAACTGCTTACTAAAGAAGAAATTACTCCAACAGAGTCAAAAAAGAACTTTTTCCGTTTTGCACCCATTCTCGCTTTGTCGGTGCTTGTCTTTGCGTTGTGCTTCTTACCCATTGACGGCACAAGCGTAATTCCTAACGTGAGCTTCGGCGGCGACCTTATCTTTGTTATGGCGTTGGTTTCCGTGGCGAACTTTATGCTTTTTCTCGCAGGTTGGTCTTCCGCGAACCCCTACAGCTCCATAGGTGCAGCAAGAGTTCTGACGCAGTTTCTGGGTTATGATATTCCTTTGTTGATGCTGGCGCTTGCGCCTGCGTTTCTGGCGGGGTCCTTAACACTAGCCACTATAGTTTCTAGCCAGTGGGTGCCCTTCGCTGTTTTGGCGCCTTGGGCGTTTGTGCTTTTCATAATCACCATGCAGGCGGAGTTGGAGAAAGACCCGTTTGATGTTCCTCACGCGGAAAGTGAAGTTGTAGCTGGCCACGAAACCGAGTACAGCGGCGGCAAACTTGCCTTCCTTAAGCTTGCACGTGATGTGCAGATTGTTTTCGGTGCATCATTAATCACGGTGCTGTTTTTGGGCGGCGCTAATGGTCCGGTCTTTTTTGGTTTTCCTGAGTTCTGGGGCACCCTTTGGTTCGTGCTTAAAGTGTTAGTTATCATAGTTATCTCAGAGTACATAACGGTTCTATTTGCGCGATTACGCATCGACCAAGTTGTGAAGGCTAACTGGAGAATTGTACTTCCGCTATCTGTGCTTTCGCTCATCTTGACCATAAGCTTAGCAGTTTGGATTTACCCGCTGGTGTGACAGTAAATGGCGAAAAAACCCCTAATATCCCCAATATTCAAAGAAGTGCTAAATCACCTCTTCAAGAAAACTGCTACTGGAAAATACCCCTTCGTCAAATGTATCCCTGCTGAAGGCTTCAGAGGCAAACAAATATTCGACATTTCCCTCTGTGTTAGCTGCGGTCTGTGCAGTCGAGACTGCCCTGCAAAAGCCATAGAAATGGTGGA
>CALMWK010000156.1 GCA_937873375.1 Candidatus Bathyarchaeota archaeon | reverse complement strand
TAGATGTAGTTGTAGTTTGGTTGCTATACACATCTACTTCTTAGGCTTTGAGCTGTGGGTTGAGTTTTGCCGCAGGGGTTTGGTTTGGGTTGGTTTTGGTTGTGCCTTGGTTGTGCTGTTTGTGGCAAACCGCGCTTTTCCCTGAAAGTTTGCGTGACCCCCAAACAACCGAGAACCACCCTGAACCACTGCAATATATATTTAAAGCCTGTCGGAGATGTCATAGTTTGGCGACTTAGATGTCTATAGACCGCTTAAGCTCCTCTCTTTACGATGCTATAAAGAAGGTTTTCAGGTCATCCGTCGTAGATGAAGCCACGGTCAAGGAACTCGTGCGCGACATCCAAAGAGCGCTACTGCAAGCAGACGTTAACGTTCAACTGGTTTTAGGCATCTCCAAAAGCATCGAAGACCGCGCACTCAAGGAAAACGTTCCGCAGGGCATCTCAAGACGCGAACACGTCATAAAAGTCGTTTACGAAGAACTAACCCGATTTGTGGGCGAAAAAAATGTGCCCCTCAAAGTGGAAGCCGGAAAGAAATTTGTGCTTATGCTTGTCGGCATCCAAGGCTCAGGAAAAACCACTCACGCAGCCAAACTAGCACGGTACTTGCAGAAACGCGGACTCAAACCCGCCTTGATATGCGCGGACACCTTCAGACCTGGTGCCTACGCGCAACTTCAACAGTTGGCAGCACGAATTAATGTTCCAATTTTTGGCGACCCGAAAGCCAAAGACCCTGCAAAAGTGGTTTCTGAAGGGCTAAAACACTTCCCAGACAAAGACATAATTATTGTTGATACTTCTGGGCGCCACAAAGAAGAACATGAACTAATCAAAGAAATGAAGAACCTCGAGAAAAACATCAAACCCAACGAGGTCATGATGGTAATCGACGGCACCATAGGACAGCAAGCCCTCATCCAAGCCAAAACCTTCCACGAAGCCACACCCATAGGCTCCATTCTAGTAACCAAACTGGACGGCTCAGCAAGGGGCGGCGGCGCACTCTCCGCGGTGGCAGCCACTGGAGCTCCAATAAAATTCATCGGCACAGGCGAAAAAGTCGAAGACATCGAACAATTCGTACCCTCCCGTTTCGTGGGGCGCCTCTTAGGCATGGGCGACTTAGAAACCCTGCTTGAGAAAGTGCACGACGCTGAAATCAAGGTTCCCCAAAAGAAAGCCAAAGCCATACTCAGCGGCAACTTCACCCTAACCGACATGTACGAACAGTTTGAAGCCGTCAAAGGTATGGGACCCTTCAAAAAAGTACTCCAGATGCTGCCTGGCATGAGCCGCGACGTGCCCGACGACATGCTCAACATGGCTGAGGGGCGCCTAGAAAAGTGGCGCGTAATCATCCAGTCCATGCGCCCCGAGGAGAAGGAAAACCCAAAAATCATCAACTCTTCCCGTGCCAGACGCGTAGCACGCGGTTCAGGAACAAGCGAAAAAGACGTCAAAGAACTGCTGAAACAGTATGCTATGATGCGTCGAATGCTGAAGATGATGAAACGCAAAAAGGGAAAACTGCCTTTTATGGGTGGCATGGGCGGTCAAGGGTTCCCAAAAGACTTCAAGTAGGCTTTCACATATGGAAGTTCTAGAGAAAGCATCGGTTATGCTTGAGAAGTACCCTTTATGCGACAACTGCCTCGGAAGACAATTCGCACTGCTCGGGTACGGCATTGAAAACAGCGTCCGAGGACAAGCCCTCAAGCTCAGTTTAACTTTGCAAGCCAGCGCAACCACGCAGCAGAAAGAATCTGAAGGCATAAAAAAACTCAAAAACCTAGCCACAAACGGTTTCTCACGCGAAGCCCAAGGCACACTGCACCACCTGAAAAAACGTCTTCCCAAAGATTCCAAACTCTGCATCCTGTGCGACGGAACTTTTTCTCATTTAGACACGCTGGTCCAGAAAGCTCTAGAGAAACTTGCATACTACGAGTATGACACGTTTTTGGTGGGTGTGGAATTGCCTGTTAAGGTGGTGGAGCGGGAAGACGAGTTCAAAGCCGCCTTCGACGTAGGCTACAGCGAAAGCATCAAACACGAATTCGGGCGCTTACTGGGAAAGAGGCTGGAAGCACAAACAGGAAAAACCGCGGAGTACCGACAACCCGACATCATGGCCATAGTTAACCCCTTCACGGAACAAATCAAACTCCAAATTAACCCCCTCTTTGTTGCAGGACGCTACAGAAAACTCGTCAGAGACATACCCCAATCCAAGTGGTTCTGCTCCAACTGCCGAGGAAGAGGCTGCCAAAAATGCGGCGGAACAGGAAAACTCTACCCCGAATCCGTTGAAGAACTGGCTTCAAAACAGTTATTGGAGGCGGCAGAAGGCGAAAAAACCGCGTTCCACGCTTCAGGCAGAGAAGACATCGACGCCAAAATGCTGGGCACAGGCAGACCGTTTGTTGTCGAGATCTCAAAACCCAAAAAACGCAGTCTGAACCTGAAAAAACTCGAAGAAACAATCAACTCTGCCGCCATCGGCAAAGTGGAGATTTCCCGCCTACGCTTCACCAACCGCGACGTCGTCCGAAAATTAAAGAAAGCCGAGAACGCCCAGAAAGAATACCGCGTACTCATCACATTCGAAAACGAAATCTCCAACCAAGACATGCAACTTGTAGAGGAAAAGCTGGCAGGTCTCTTAATCAAACAGCAGACGCCTCTGCGTGTTGTACATCGACGCGCTGATTTGGTCCGAGAAAGGTACATATATAAGGTTAAAGTTAAGAAGGTCTCACCCAGAGAGGCTGAGATGCAAGTCCGTTGCCAAGGCGGTCTCTACGTTAAAGAATTGGTGTCTGGCGATGAAGGAAGAACAATTCCCAGTGTTTCCGAGTTACTCAAAAACCAAGCGAAGACTCTCAAACTTGACGTTTTAAATGTTATAATGGAAGACCCAGTTAGGTGAAAAATGAATGAAACCATCAAAAGGATATTGCGCTGGAACGCGCAGTCTAATGAAGAAAGCGCCTCGCGCTAAAGGCAAGCCAAAACTAACAAAGTTTCTGACAGAACACGCGATAGGTGCAAGCGTTATTATCAAAATTGACTCTAGCCAACAGAAGGCTCTGCCCCACCGACGATTCCACGGTAAAATCGGCAAAGTTGTCGAGGTACGAGGTCGAGGCTACGTGGTTAGTGTTGCTCAGGGCAATTCTATGCGTGAACTTATTGTCAGGACTGAGCATCTAGAACCGTACAAGGGTACTTAAAATGAACAATAAAGAAGTTAGCGAAAGCAAGCTGTCTTTGCCACAGGTAAAGAAAGCAATGGCGTCTATTGGCGAAGAGAACATGGACCAGTTCCAGCGCCGCACGTTTGACTACGTGTCCAAGTTCGCCAAGGCAGACCCTGCAGACGCTGCGATGCTCTCAGAAAAACTCGTTACGGAATACGGTTTAGATGAAGACGAAGCCATTCAGATAGTCAACTGTATGCCTGAAAGCGTGGATGAACTGCGTGCTTTTCTGACTGCTGGTCGCAAAATTATCGAAGCCTCAAAGTTAGCTACCATTGTTGAGCTTTTGAACGAAAAAAGAGCTTTGAAATAGGAAAACAATCCAAGTATTTTTAAGCAGTAAGAAGGATAGAATAGGGGGACTACTATGGAGAAGCAATACGAAGAGTACGCTTACGTCATAGACTTCCTGCAACACGGTCGCCCAGGTTTTCGTCCAACTGGACGTGCTGGCTACCATGCGGGCGCTTTGATACAGTGTGTAGGTGAGGCGTTTTTCACGCTGTTGGAAGCGCTGGTTAAGGAGGGCTTGATTCTTAAGCCTGCGGACCGCGTTTACGTTGGAAAGGACTCGCGGGAAGAGGTTACTTACATAATTGGCAGGATCGGTTATGACGAGTTGACTGCTGCGGCTAAAGCGGAGCTTCCCTCTACGATAAGCAAGATTGTGACGAACCGTGAGCGATGGTTCGTAAACTTCTTCAACACTGCCCGAGCTATAACGCCTCGTATGCATGCGTTGGAGTTGATTCCAGGCATCGGGAAGAAGTACATGTGGCAGGTCATAAACGAACGCGAAAAAAAGCCTTTCCTGAGTTACGAGGATATTATGAAGCGGACGGAACTGCCTAACCCTGTTAAGTTGATTACCAAGCGGGTTCTGGAAGAGCTTGAAGGCGACAGTAAGTATCGCTTGTTCACACGTTTCCATTAAACCATAGCGGGTTGTTTAGAAGGTAACATGAGTCTTCAAGAAACGAAGTCTCTGCTTCAAAAGTATCGAATGGTTCCCAACAAGCTCTTGGGGCAGAACTTCATGGTTGACCCTTCCATTTTTCCCAAGCTAATTAATTACGCTTCACTCAGCAGCTGTGATGTTGTGCTGGATGTTGGTGCTGGTTTTGGCTTCCTAACACGTTTTCTCGCGAACAAGTGCAAACAGGTTATAGCAGTTGAGAAAGACCCGCGCGTTGCACAAGTGTTGCGTGAACAAGTCAAAAGCATAGGTAACGTCACATTAATCGAGGGCGACGTGCTCAAAGTCGACATTCCAGCCTTCAACAAAGTTGTCGCAATCCCGCCTTACTACCTTTCTTCGCATCTTGTCCTGTGGTTGCTTGACCGTGGCTTCGAATGTGCCGTGTTAATTTTGCAGAAAGAATTCGCCAGCCGCCTTGTCGCCGACGTGAGCGCTGAAGATTACGGATGGCTAAGAGTAGTCACAAACTGCAGGGCAGAAGTTGAACTTTTGGACGATGTACCAAAATGGATGTTTCACCCGTCACCCGAGGTAGACTCGGTCGTAGTGCAGCTGAAACCATGGGCAACTGCACCTTTCACCGTTAAGGATGAAGCGTTTTTCAGGCGATTAGTACGTTGGTTGTTCACGCAGCGCAACAAGAAACTCAACAATGCCTTAGTGCCCTTCATCAGAAGCGAACGCAAAGTTGACAAAGCAACTGCTGGAGAAATAGTTTCTGCTCTTCTTTTGCGTGATAAGCGCGTGAGAGAGTTATCTCCCAACGATTTTGGAGCCTTAGCAAATGTGCTCGTCAACTAAGAAAGCGTTCTTTGCCGATTACGTTTTTAAGGTCTGCGAAAACGTGTATGAGCCCGCGGAAGATTCTTTTCTGTTCGCCGAGAACCTCAAAATTGGTGAGGGCGAGCATGTATTGGATATGGGTACCGGCTGTGGCATCTTGGGGCTTCTTGCTGCGAAAAAAGCATCCAACGTTTTAGCCGTAGATGTGAACCCTTACGCCGTGTGGTGCGCCAAACAAAATGCTCAACTCAATAGCGTGCGCGGTAAGATGGGTTTTTTGCAAGGCGACTTGTTTGCCAGTCTAAGTGAAGAGGCAAAGTTTGATGTGATTCTATTTAACGCGCCTTACCTGCCCTCAGAAGCTGGTGAAGTTGACTTTTGGCTTGGGCGCGCTTGGGCAGGAGGCGCCACGGGACGGCAGGTCATTGACCGCTTTATTTCGCAGGCACCGCGACATTTGAAACGAGCAGGTCGGATTTTGTTGATGCAATCTACGCTCGCAAATGTGGAGAAAACACAGCGCAACTTTGCAGAGAACCATCTGAACTCGCAGGTTGTGGCAGAACTTGCTTTGCCCTTCTTTGAAACACTGGTTTTGCTTGAAGCCAATTTTTCTGTTTAAAAATTGAATTTGCTGTTTTGAGTTAATAAAAAAAAGAAAAAGGGATGTTGTTTTGGATTTTTTGCTGGTTATTTCTTTCTAAGGACTAAGGTTGCTAGGGCGATTGCGATTAGGATTACGATGGTTGCAACTATTATGTAGATGTCCAGCGATGTTCCTGCCGTGGTCTGTGGTTCTGCTACTGCTGCAGCTGCTGTCACTACTGCCGCTGTTTCTGCAAATGAACCGCCGTAGGATTCAGTTCCGGAGAAGCTGGCAACAATGGTGTATTCTCCCTCAGTCGTTGGAGTCCAAGCTTTCTTGAACATGCCGTTTGCGTCACTGGTGACTGTGCCTATGTCTATGGAGCTTCCGTCAGCTGCCACAGCCGTTAGTTGCACTTGAACGCCAGTTGGGCATGGCATTGTTTTCTGCATGTGTAGATATTCCATCCATGCAGCTTGGTCTGCGTCTGAAACTGCTGGTGTGCCTGCCTGTCCTGGTGATTGGTCTGTCACTGTGCCTGTAATCATCATGGCTGTTCCTGCTGTTACTGCTGTTAGTGGTGCTGCAACTGTGGTTGCACTTGGGCCTTTGCCGAAGCAGTAGAGTTGGTTGTCGTAGCAGTTGTGGGAGACTATTTTACCGTCTGCGATAGCGCATTGTTCAAACCAGCCGTTTAATTTCCAGACTTCTTGTCCTGTTTGTGCATCAAGTACGTAGTATTTTTCGCCTGTGTACTGTGTTGATACTCCGTTGCCGTGTTCGCTTGTTGTGAAGATGACTTTGCCGTCAGATATTGTTAAGCCGCTGTAGATTGGCCAGAAACCGTATGGAGTCTGGAAACCAGCGCTTCCGGTTGAGTAAGTCCACAATAGATCTCCGTTAGTGATGTCGTAGCAGTTTAGGTCTCCGCCATAGCCTCCTGCATAGAATTTGCCATAAGCAGCAACGACTGATGTGCCGTACATGCCCCAAGGATTGGTTAGTGGGTCAGTTATCCATTTGACTTGGCCTGTGCGTACGTCGTATGCGATCCACTGCAAAGTGGCTTTGACGAAGCTGTAGTATATTCCATCAAATTCGTAGGTGTTCAAGAAAGATGCTATGCCCGTAAGGCTTGCTCTGGCTGGTATATCTGTTGGAGGTTGGAGTGTAGATTTGTATTGGAATGAACCGTCTTTCATGCTGTATGCGTAGAAGTCAACTCCGTTTTCCATGGATAGAATGTTGCCTTGGCCGTCGAATAATCCTGCTTGACCAAAGAGCGGTGCAATATTTTCTCCAGCGCCACCCTTTGTCGATACTGACCATTCTATGCCTCTGTTTCCGTCAAGGG
The DNA here is from genome assembly GCA_937873375.1 of Candidatus Bathyarchaeota archaeon. GTDB lineage: Archaea > Thermoproteota > Bathyarchaeia > Bathyarchaeales > Bathycorpusculaceae > JADGNF01. The sequence continues at coordinate 21,773 of CALMWK010000156.1, read as the reverse complement.
TTTGTCCTGCCCAAGTGTATGGCCGCCACATCCAGTCGTTAGCTCCACCGCCTGGTAGTGGTGGGATAGCTCTGCTTGAATTCCAGCATGTGAGCTTGCCCGCTGCAATGCTGTAGTGCATGATGCTACCATCAGAACTGAATGTCTGCACGCCGCCAGTTACGTTCGCGATGGTCAGTATGTACTTGCCTGACCAAGCATCATACATTTTGTAGTTTGTGCCCGCTGTGCTCCAAAGATATGCATGTGCACCGGCTTGGTTGGGTGATACGTAATTGTAGATTTGGCCGAATGATATGGTTTCGTTTGGAATGGTGAACAGGGTTTCTCCGGTTTCCATGTCGACGCAGCTGAAGCTGTTCCAGCCTGTGGGTTGTGCAGCACCTGATTGGTAAACTGAGCCTTCTTGGCCATAGATGTCATTGTAGTAGAGTCTGCCGCTGATTATTACAGGAGGCTTGAACCAGTACTCGTATGATCTGCCGTCGTGGAAGAAGTTTGTACCTTGGACTCCGCCAACTATTCCTCCGAAGCACATCTCTTTAGTCCAGAGTATGTGAGCAGTGTTTGGCGATGTGCCTTCAGGCTGTATAGCAAATCCGGCGTCAAAGCTTCGAGACATTGAGTCCCATGCAGGCATTAGCCAGTTACTTAAAACTGGTGCCCAAAGGTAGTTATCTCCACCTATGGGTCGGGTCCAATAGTCAGTTGTTGGTGGTACTAGTGGAGGGTTCTCTATCGGGTTTTGTTGAACTGTAAATGAGTATACATTGCTGTCGCTGGCTAAGTAAGTGTTGTCAAATGCTCCTGTAAAGAAGCTAAAGCCAGTCATTGTTTGTCCGCCTGGATAGTGCATCTGTAAAGTGTAGACTCCTACTTGATTTGGAGTGTATGTGATGTATGCTCCGCCTACTGCATCTGAGTTGTATGGACCTTTGGTTTCTGTGGTTCCGTCTGGTTTTGTTATTGTTACGGTGTAGCCTATCCATCGGTCACCGCCAGCACCTGCTGCGGTTGGTGGAGGATCTGCAAGCCACATAGAAACTTGCAAGGGTTGATTAACACCGATGGGATTAGGATTTGCGGCTATGAAAGCGTATGTTTGCGTTGGTACAGCAGCGTTTGAAAAAGACATAGTTATGGACAATGCGCTTAAGGTTAGCAATAGAACCAAAGCGATTGTTATTGTTTTGTTTCTTGTTAGAAATTTATTTTTTTGGTAATTCATTTTTTCATCTCCTAAAAGTTAACGTTGTATTCTATTTTGTTCATTGTGGATTTAAGATTTTGCATCCAAGGTCTACAAACGCGAGTAATTTCAAGGACCAAACTTGTTTTTTTCAGTTACTGAAGAGGCTTATTAGTAAAAAGGACACTGACAAAAAAGGCGAGTTGTCTGTGGGAGACATTGTCACCTCAAACCCAACATTGAACCCGAAAAATTTTTGGGCGTACCCTTTTTGTCTCCACATTTATATCTTAGCTATGGTCTTGTTAAAATAGCGAAAGCTGTCAAGGCTCGAAACAATAGGGCAGAAGACAACAAATTAAACATCCAAACTAACGGCAACGTTTATAACTCTAATTTTCCATTGCTAACCTTCGCGAAGCGGAAGTACAATGGGTCACCGAAAAACTCATGCTCCAAAACATGGTTCATTAGCCTATTTACCTAGGCACCGGGCCAAAAAACCAGTTGCACGAATTCGCTACTGGCCAAAAGTCAACGAAGAAACCCCTAGGCTGCTAGGTTTTCTAGGTTACAAGGCAGGCATGACCTACGTTTTCACCATCGAAGACCGGAAACGTTCACCAAACTTTGGTAAAGAAGTCATGCGTGCAGCGACAATCCTAGAAACTCCCCCAATACTCTTGTGCGGCATACGCACCTACACTCACACTCCATATGGGCTCCAGCAACTCACTGAAGTCTGGATGAAAGATCCCCCAGCCTTACTTGAACGTGCATTAATTCTTCCGGAAAACTTTAACACCGAAGAAATGATGCAAAAAGTAAGCCAAAACCTAGACCAAACAACCACCATACGCGCTATCATAGCAACTCAACCCAATCTAGCTAACTTATCTAAGAAGAAACCTGAAATCACCGAAATAGAAATCGGTGGAGGAACCATACCTCAGCAACTTGAGTACGCCAAAGCGTTGCTGGGTAAAACCATAACTCCTGAAGAAATGTTCAAAACCGGGCAATACATAGATGTTGCCGCCATAACCACTGGCAAGGGCTGGCAAGGTCCAGTTAAACGATGGGGCGTAACCATACTTCAAGCTAAAGGTCGAAAAACCAAACGCGGTATCGCCACTTTAGGTCCTTGGAACCCTCACCACCTCATGTACTCTATCCCACGAGCAGGACAAATGGGCTACCACCAACGCATAGAATTCAACAAACGCATACTCAAAATGGGTAAAGACGGCAAAGAAGTTACCGTTAAAGGCGGCTTCATAAGATACGGTGAACCCAAAGGGTCATACATACTCATGGAAGGCAGCATCGCAGGTACCGAGAAACGCACAATAACACTACGTTACCCAGCAAGGCCACCAAGCGAAGTTCCTGAAGCACCACCACAAGTCACTTACGTTTCGCTGGAATCAACTCAAGGGAAATAACGGTGAAAAACAATGTCAACTAAAAAAACCGCGCAGATCTTTGACCTCGAAGGAAAACCCGCAGGAAAAGCAAACCTGCCCTCAGTTTTCGAAACTCCCTTACGGCCAGACGTTATAAAACGCGCTGTCCTCGCAATTCAATCTCACAGACTCCAACCTCAAGGAAGAGACCCCTTTGCTGGAAAGAAAACCTCCGCAGAATCTCGCGGAACCGGCATGGCACTCGCAAGGGTACCCCGCGAAAAAGGTGGAGGCGGAAAAGCCGCGTTTGCTCCTGGAACCGTGGGCGGAAGACAAGCACACCCACCCAAGGCAGCAACAAAAATTATAAAGGCAATTCCAAAGAAAGAGAAACAACTTGCTCTGTTTTCTGCCATAGCAGCTACAGCTTCCAAAGAAACAGTGGCTTCTCGCGGACACAAAATTGAAGGCATCTCCGAATTTCCCCTAATTGTAGTTGACTCTATTCAAGAAATCACCAAGACAAAAGAAATTGAAGTAGTCCTCACAAACCTGGGTCTATTAACAGATATTTCCCGAGTGCGAGATAGCCGCAAAATCCGCGCAGGCAAAGGTAAACACAGGGGCAGAAAGATGAAGCAGGCAGTTGGGCCACTCATCGTGGTCGCCGAGAACAAGGGCGTAGCTGATGCAGCAAGTAACCTTCCAGGCGTGGACATTGTAACTGTTAAGAACCTTAATCCTGAACTTTTAGCGCCCGGCACACATCCAGGCAGATTGACCCTGTGGACCGCCGGTGCCATCGAACAGATAGACAAACTATACGGACAAGGAGAAAACGCATAATGGATCCCCACGAAGTTATTCTTTACCCGTTAATGACTGAATCAGCCAGTCTCATGGTTGAAAAAGACAATAAACTAATCTTCATAGTCAGCCTGAAAGCCGGCAAAAGCGACATAAAAGAAGCAGTCGAGAAACTCTACGAAGTAAAGGTCGCAAAAACTACCCTGCTCATCACCCCTCAAGGCCAAAAGAAAGCCTTCGTCAAGCTTATGCCCGAATACAAGGCATCTGACGTTGCAATTAAACTTGGAATCTTGTAAAACTACTTGGAGACTTGATTTATGGGAAAACGAATTCGTGTTCAAAGACGTGGACGCGGCGGTTCAACTTATCGCGCGTCAACTCACAAAAGAGTAGCTGCTGCAAAATACCCAATAATAGCCCCTAAAGAAGCGTATGAGGCTTCAATAGGCGGTATAATTGACTCTCTTGTCCACGACCCTGGACGCGGAGCCCCATTAGCGCTTGTTAAATTTGAAAACGGCGACAAATGCTATACTGTGTCCCCTGAAGGAACATATGAGGGTCAGCAGATTCACTTTGGCGGAAACGCCTCAGCAGAAGTTGGCAACATTCTCTCACTTGGCAAAGTCCCTGAAGGCACTCTAGTCTGCAATCTAGAACTCCGTCCAGGCGACAGAGGAAAACTTGCAAAATCTTCAGGTGCATACGCCACAGTTGTTGCCCACACTCCCCAAGGAACAATGATCCGATTGCCCTCTGGACACACAAGATACATTAACGACTATTGCATGGCAACAATCGGTGTAATTTCAGCTTCTGGCCGAACAGACAAGCCTTTCCTGAAGGCAGGCGAGAAATTCCATCAGATGAAAGCTAAAGGTCATAAATATCCAAGATGCAGTGGAAGAAAAATGGTTCCTGCTGTCCACCCCTACGGTAGCAGCAAGAGAAGCGCTCGTAGATGTACAACAACTTCTCACGGCGCACCACCAGGACAAAAAGTCGGTTTGATCGCTGCTAGAAGCCCAGGTCAGAAAAAGAAACGCATAATACGATAGGAGAAAGTTTAAAGCAACTAAAAATCACCAATGAGTTGAAGAAAAATGCCCAAAGAATTCATGTATCGTGGTCACTCGCTCGAAAGCCTACAAGCTATGTCTATGGACGAATTCATAACTATTCTTCCCTCAAGACAACGCAGAAGCCTCCAACGTGGCTTAACACCCGAACAGCGCATACTGCTCGAAAAACTGCGAGAAGCCCAAGAAGCTGCCAAAAAAGGCAAAGAAATCACTGTAAAAACCCATGTGCGCGACATGATTATCCTGCCCGAAATGGCGGGAGCCAAAATTCATGTCCACAGCGGCAAAGAATTCGTAGCTATGGGAATAAAACCAGAAATGATTGGACACTACCTCGGCGAGTTCGCAATAACAAACAAACCCGTTAGACACGGAACTCCTGGTATCGGCGCTTCACGTTCATCAATGTACGTGCCACTGAAGTAGAACACCTTAACCAAGTGAAAAACCATGGAAGTCAAAATAATCTCAAAGAAAGAAAATCCTCTCTTGAAACGGAAAGAAGTCCAGTTTCAGATAGAGCACGGACCAAAAGGAAAAACTCCTGCACGGCTAGACGTCAAAAGTTCCTTAGCTGTAGCGTTGCAGGTTAACGCCAAATTGGTTTTCATTAAACGGATGAAGACCCTGACGGGAACCAGCACCGCGGTCGGAGATGCCAACGCTTACGAAACAGTTGAACAGGCTAAACGAATCGAACCTGACTACATCATAAAGCGAAATAGCCCACCAGAACAACCAAAGGAAGAGGCGAAACAGTAACATGTCCAAAAAAGTAGCTGAAGCACCACCAAAAGAAGCACCCAAAAAAGAAGCGGCAAAGCCTCAGAAAGGCGACAAAGCACCTGCACCTAAGAGTGCCAAGAAGAAATCTGGAAAAGGTATCTCCGCTTTGTACAAAATAGAAGGCGACAAAGTAACCCGAGTACGCCCAACCTGCGAGCGATGCGGACCTGGGTACTTCATGGCTGACCATAACGAAAGGTTCACTTGCGGACATTGTGGTTTCACTCGGTACAAACGCGCTTAAAATGGACAGTTTTAAATCCTTCACACGCTGATATTCTTTGATGGTCTAGATGATAAGAGTCAACGTGTCAATAGCGAATGTTTCAGCGGATCGTTTCTGGGATATCAGGAAACCTGTTCCGAATATCCAAATAAGCACTAACATCAACGTTGTCAGTATCGACAAGAAATCTGATGGTTCACTGGAAGTTCCTTTTGTTTTAACAATTACGTATAATCCTTCTGTAGCCCAGATAAACCTGAAAGGTAGCGCTTACGTACAGGGCGACAAAGGCGAAATAGAAAAAATTCTGAACGAGTATGATCAGAAGAAGCCGCCCGCGCAGATTATTTTGCAGTCAATTTCTAACGTTGTCTTCATAGAATCTGTACTAATTTCGAGGATTCTGAATATTCCGCCGCCAATACCGTTGCCCATGATACCTGAATCCAAACCGACAAGTATGAAGCCTGTGGGAAGAGACTACAGCGCCTAAAACAACTTCTCTTTTTATTTAGTTCACGCCGTTTCCATTGCCTTAAGCATTCTCTTTATGTCTGCTTTCTTTTCAGGCGTAGCCTTCACAATAACTATACCTTCAAATGGCTGCCCATAGATGACTAACGCGTTTTTAGGCGCGTAAAGAACCGCAATAAGAGTCAACAAGTCCTCTTCGCCGTCTACAAGTAGATGAATTTGGCTGTCACCTTTTAGTGCATCCTGAATCGCAAAAATTGCTTCTTCAGTTATTGTTCCTTGAGGGTTTTTGACTTTGACAAGACTTTTAGACGGAAAACTTAGCGGCTTTATTGCTTTACGCATGCTCTTGTTATCAGTAATTGCCAATTGTGGAATAATTTGGTGTTTGTGAAGGTTCTCAGAAACGATGTCTCCAACGGATATTATCTTTGGCGGCTTGTCTTTTTTCACAATCTCTTCAAGTTTATTCATGGTTTCAGAGAAAGAACCTCGAATTAATGTACCCAATGGTTCTTTGAATTTCGAGCGCAATTCAGGTGTGACAGCGTAAGTAACAGCCATTCTTTCCCAACCTTAAGATAACTATCTTACTCAAAAGTTGCCTAATAACTGTATCAGTAAAGTTGAGCGCGTTTCAACTTATCGGACTTTTAACGCGTAACGCCCTTTATCCTTGATTTTCATGGCCTTCGCGATAGCTGAGGTTGCGGGGTCAAACATGACAACTAAGCCCCCGAAATCTTCGCTAAGGCTTGATGATTTACATTTTGGGCAAACATTTTCTTTAGTTAAGAAGTGACAGTTTGCGCATGCTTTCTCGTTCATCTAAGTTACGCCTTTCCTGTCTTTTTGGGTTCTTCCTTTTTTCCCTTTTCTGGTGCCTCTGCTGGGGGTGCTAGGTCTTCCTTGATCCACTCTAACTTGCCCAAGAAAGGCTGTCTGGCTGTTACTCCGATTTTACCTGAACTTCCTGCCCTGCCCATAGAAACTGCGGTGATTCGTACTCGCACATGGTCTCCGGTGGTAAGCGTCCGTTTGGTTTCTTTTCCAAGCAGAACTCCCTGTTTCTCATCGTAGGAGATGAAGTCATCCATGAGCTGTGAAACATGAAGCAAAGCGTCTACGGGACCTATGCGTAAAAAGGCTCCGAAATCTGCAATTTCAACAACGTCGCCTTCCACTATTTCCTGAATTACAGGATAGAAGGTAAGCAACGAAAAGTTCACTTTGTGGAAAGTGGCGCCGTCACCAGGAATAATTTTTCCTATTGGGCTAACTTCCACTTTGGTTACGGCTATAACGTAACCTAATTCTTCGTCAACAACTCCTTCATACTTCGACTTGACTTGCTCACGACCTACTGCTTCCAGTGGGTTGCCGAAGGTTTCAGGAGGAATACGAATGGTATCCTGAAGAGTAATTAGTTTAAACATCTACGATATCAACCCGTCAATTTCTAGACGCGATTTTGCTCTCAAGTAAATCACTGGCACATTTATATCTCTTAGCCTCTTCCTTAAGAGTTTATCATTGGTGAAAACAGGCGCTTTCCACTCTCTGGCAATCCTGACAATCGCGTCGTCAGTGGGTTCTTGTGCTCTTTCTGAGACTTTAACGTATGTGCATTTTTCGGCAAGGGTAAGGGCGAAAGAGGCATTTTTGCGTATTTTGGGCGAACTTTTTTCAGCAAGCACTTCTAGTTCCCGTTTAACTGGCGATAGCAAAACCAACTCGAAGTTCCTGTTCAGAACTTGTTTCAACTCGTTGAAGATGTCGGTTTTGAATTGAAGTGGAACGAACAGGGCGTTTGAATCTGCAATAACTTTTAAAGTCTGTTTCTTAGTAGGGGTAACTGTCATGTTTAGGTTTACTCCTTCGAGTTGCTCTGGGAACGCAACATTGCTTATTGTTCTCCGTTAGCGAATTTAAGATTGCTTCTTTTCTGACTTCTGTTAAAGACCACGCAGTTTTCGTGCTTGCAGTTCAGAATCACTTTTAAACGTCAACTCCTAAGAATAGACCAGTGCGAACAGAAACAGGTGACTCTATTCATGCTTAACGAGAACTCTTGTGGTGCTGTGGTGTATTTTAAAAACTCTGAGATTAACTATCTTCTTCTTCAATATGAAGCTGGACACTGGGACTTCGTGAAAGGCAACGTTGAAGAAGGCGAAACTGAAAAAGACACAACAACCCGTGAACTGCAAGAAGAAACTGGTATCGTTGACACAAAGTTCATTGATGGGTTCAAAGAAAAAATATCTTACTTCTACAAAAGGCAAGGCGCAACCATATACAAAGAAGTCGTCTTCTTTCTGATGGAAACCAAAACCAACACAGTAAAAATATCATTCGAGCACATAGGCTTCGAGTGGCTGCCTTATGAGCGTGCCATGGAGAAACTTACCTTCAAAAACGCCAGAGACGTTCTACAAAAGGCGCATGCGTTCATGAAAGAGCAGGGAATAATAAAATAATTTTGTTAAAGCTTGTTTCCTGTTTTCTCTATCATCAAGCCGTACCCGATTAGTCTCCATCGGGATGTAATTTTTCTGCTTATGGCAACTCTAGACTCTGGAAGCACACACACGGGTCTATTTAGTTTGACCCTGATGAGGTTACCTTTGGCTGCGGTGACTTTTCCAATGTTCACAGCTGCACCTACGTGAAGCAGCAGAGATTCGTCAAGGTTTATTTTTTCAACCTTCAGAAGATCTTTTGTTCCGACTGCTCGTTCCAAGACATGGGTCTCTAAGGTTAACTCGGTCAATATGGGCGGTAGCATGTCTGTTTTCCCTGCGATGTTGCCTGTTAAGCCATCTGCTTTTGAGTAAGACGGATCCAAGCAGGTTCCAACGCCCACGAGTCCTCCGCAGGTTGCCTCTTTCACGTACTGCTCGCCTCCCTGCAGGCTTACTATCTCGCTTATGAGGGGGTCATAGACTGTTTTGCCTTCGCGTTCTGCCATGATGCCTGGGCGTATTTCGATTTCTTCTCCGACGGCAAATTTGCCTTGGGCGATTGTTCCGCCGACTATGCCTCCTTCTAGCTCTTCGATGGGTGTCCCTGGTTTGTTGGTGTCAAATGAGCGAATGATGTACATGAATGGCGGTTTGTTTTCGTCTCTTTCGGGTGTAGGTATTATTTCTTCTATAGCGTTAAGCAGTACATCGATGTTTATTTGGCGTTGTGCTGAAACTGGAATTATAGGTGCGTTTTCTGCTACGGTTCCCTTCACGAAATTTTTGATTTCTTGGTAGCTTTGAAGTGCTCTTTTCTCGTCAACTACATCGATTTTGTTCTGCACGATAACTATGTTTTTGATGCCGCTGACTTCGGAGGCTGCGAGGTGTTCTCGTGTTTGCGGTTGAGGACATGGCTCGTCAGCAGCGATAACAAGTATGGCTCCGTCCATTATGGCGGCGCCTGACAGCATAGTAGCCATTAGTGCTTCGTGTCCTGGAGCATCGACGAAACTTATGGCTCGGGTAAAAACTGCTTTTCCGCCGCAGTTTGGGCAGACAGGTTTAGTGGAGTAGTTTTTTGGCGTTTCACATTTTGGGCATTTGTAAATCGGTAAGTCAGCGTAGCCCAGCTTGATTGTGATGCCTCGTTTTAGTTCTTCGCTGTGTCTGGATGCCCAAACTCCAGTTAAGGATTGTATAAGGGTTGTTTTTCCATGGTCTACATGACCTATGGTGCCAATGTTTACTTCTGGTTGTTTAGGTAGGGCTTTACTTTCGCTGCTCATGTTATTTCCACAAGTATTAATGAATTATAGAAGGAGTAAATGTTGGGAGTTAATAAGTTTTGACATCTCAAGCGGGGTTAGCGGCTTGTGGTTTTGGTTTAGCCTCTTCAGCAGCTTTTTCTGCTTTAGGCTTTTTTGGTTGCCCAACAATTTTTATGTTAATCTGGACGATTTCGTCTGTTATTATGTTTCCACGGACTGCTTTGCGTCTTCTCTGTCCCTCTCTTTTCGGATTGAACCCTGCTCCGCCGCTTAGCAAAATGTTTCTTCGGACTCCGCCGTGAACGTTGGGTCTCATGGGTACGCCGTCTTTGTCTGATCCGCCCATTATTTGGAGTTTCTGGGCTGGTAAATCCACGACAGCTCCATCCATGATTTCTCCGATTTTTCTTCCGATGAACGGAACGGCGCGTGCTTCTTCCAGTTCGACAACTTTGGAGGTTCCGTTTGAGGGGTCAGATATTATTACCTTGAACTTAGCCATTTAACGTCAACTCTCTAGCGCTGTATCAAGGTGAAACTCTCTCTATTAAGGATTTATGAGAATCAGCAAAGTTTCTATCAGATGGAACTTGCCTTTTTTGGGTAAACGTTTTAATTCATCTTTGAAATGTGCTTTTGGCTATGTGGCGACTGGGGTTCTTCTTCCACGAAATAGCGTTCGGGCTACTTTCCGTGTTTATCCCACTTTACGTGGTAGGACCCGCAATCGGTGGAACCTTGGTCGACATTGGCATAATGACTTCTTTAGCCTTGTTTCTGACAATACCTGCTTCTTTTTTCTGGGGTTACATATGTGACAAAACAAGACGTTACAAACTCTATATTCTGCTTTCTTTCATATCCATATCATGTCTGCTTTTCCTTTTCACTCTTGCCACTAATGTTGTAATGTTCATAGTCCTTTATGTGGCAATGTCTATGCTTCATGTGGCGCATGAAGCCCCCAAAAACGTCCTTATCGCTGAACACTATTCTCGCGACGAATGGGAAAGGTCCTACGCTTTCTATGAAGGACTCACTGAGATAGGTTTCTTACTTGGGCTCCTGCTTGGTTTGTTTGCTGCAGCGTTAAGTTTCAGTGCTCCTTTCACCTTGTTTTTGTGCAGTGGTCTAAACCTTGCTGCCTTCGTTCTGTCCATATTTCTCGTAGCTGACCCTCTTCTGATTTTCGAGCGCCGATTGGTGGGGATAGAAAAGAAAATAGACTATGCTTGGCGTGGTGCCGGCGCTTTTTCCGACCTTTCTAAAGGGCTTCCATTACGTGAAAAATTCAGAGGCGACAGCTTCCTTGGGATTGGTCTTGGTTTGGTCTTCTTTTCTTTAGCCTCAAGTATATTCTTCACGCCTTTGCCCATCTTTTTTTCCCAACAGCTAGCTTTACCCGAAAGCATGATTTTTCTTATTTACATGCTTAATTCAGGGGGCGCCATGATAGGTTACTTTTTCATCAGCAATCGTGCACGGCATATTGATGCAAAAAAGCAGCTTCGGCGGATGGTGTTTCTCCGCGGTTTAATCATTTTCGTGTTGGTTGCCGTTGTCAACTTTGCCTTTTCTCCCACACTCCTGTCAGGAGTTATGCTTGTGTTGTTGGGTTTTGCTTACGCAGTTTATTCTATCCTGATAGTTTCTATCTCGATGGAACTCATACCTGCAGGAAGAGCAGGGCTAATTGATGTGCTTGTAGGTTTGGGTGCGGCAGTTGGTTCATTTTTTGGACCTTACATTGCTGAAACGTTCGGTTATTTGCCGCAGTTTCTTATTGCGGGTGTAATCTTTTTCTTGGCGTATGCTTTTCTGAAAATTTTGTCTTAGCCTTTAAAATAAGAAAAAGGAGGTGAGCTTTAGGCTCAGTTTATTCTACGTGGACTCTGAACAAGTCTACGTCTTCACGCATGCTCGCTGTCAGTTCTAGGAAGTCTCTCACTGCACGTTCTACGTCTTTGGATTGGGTTACGTATCTTCCTACGATGAGTATGTCTGCGCCTTTCTCTAATGCTTCTTTTGCTGTCTCTGGGACGATTCCGCCTGCAACTGCTATTAGGAACTTTTTGTTGCTGAAGGTTTCGCGAATCAGTTTTATGCGTTCTAGTCCACTGGACCTGCCTGTTTCTTGGTCTATTCCCCTGTGTAGTATGACGATGTCTGGGAAGTTTTTGAGTGATTTGAGTTTTGTAAGAACATCTTCGACGTTTAGCATGTCTATGACGGCGTATATTCCGAGTCGTTTTGCTTCGTGAACGAATGAGTCTAGGGTTTCTGGTGGTGCGAGTCCTGAGGCGACGACTGCGTCTGCTGTGTCTTCGTAGGCTATGTCAGCTTCGACTTTTCCAACGTCCAGAGTTTTTAGGTCTGCTATCATGAATTTGTCTCTGGCTACTTGTCGTAGGTCGTTGATTACGCGTGTACCATACCGTTTAATGAGTGGTGTTCCAACTTCAATTATGATTCTGTCGCTTCCAGGTAATTGTTCAAGAACTTTCTTTGCTCCTTCAAGTGAGGGTGCGTCAAGTGCAATTTGTAGGTATGGTGGTCTCCATAGGCGTGGAACTTTGAAGCCCATTATTGGGTGTTTTGCGCGGTCCTTGTCGTAGTTAATTTTCTCTATTGACGGATACTTCTTTAGTGCTCTTTGCAGCGCCATCTTTGTTGCGCCGTAATTGTACTGGTATATCCTTCGGAAGTCACTTGCTTGTGGATGAATGAATACGCTACAAATGATTACCCAATCATCAACCTTGTTTACTGGGATGACTCCTTCTTCAACAGAATCCGCAATAGCCTTTGCGACGGCTGCTTGGGCTGGCCCGAAAATTTTTCCTGTGTCCGCCATATTCTTAACAGTGACTTTGGGTACAATAAGGGTGTGCGGTTTTGGAGGCAGGTTAGGTCTTATTACTGCAAGCAATGGGGTGTGTCCTGCTGAGAGACTTGTCATGCCTGTAGCGAAAGCTTGTCCAACGGGCCCGTTTTTGTCGCCGACCATGAGGTCTATGTGGGCAACTTCGTTTCCTTCTCCTACGAGAGCTTCACCGATTAGGTATGTGTTTCCATAGTCTTCTACATCATCGTCTGACGCAATTGTCGGCATTCGGTCCAGCACTTCTTTGAAGTCGACATTGAATTCTTTCATCCATGTGTAGAGTGTATCTCTGTGTATGTTTAGTGCCTTTGCTGTTCCTATAATTGTCGGTTTTGTCGGTTTGCCTTTTGAACTTGATTCTTTTTTGGTGGCTTCTATCAGCATTTTTATTAGTTCTTCTTTAGTTTCAGGTTTTTTAGCGTCAATACCCGACATTTATTAGTGTCTCCGCGTTGAGTGGTGTTATGTCCTGTATATAAGAGTGTCGGATGGTGGTATGTTTCTTGTTGTTGTTTGTGTTTGGCTGTCGGCTAGAGTGTTTTTTGTTGCCTGTTTGTGGCGAGTGCCGTTGGTGCTTGCGGCTTTTCTTGTTTATCGGTAACTCTATATATTCTGATGAGTGTAAAAATGGTCAAGTTTAAAGCAGGAGCCTTGGAAGTTGTCGCGGACAGATTGGATTTGTTTAGCGTTAATCGTTTTAGGTGTTTTTCTTTTTCTGTACGGCGCTAACTTCTATGACAGCTTTGCTGGCTGGTCTGGTGTGGTTCTTTTCTTCGGAGGCATCTTGGCTTGGTTTGCTCTTTACGTTTACTGCACGTTGCTGAAATGGACGAATAAACGTGCTCAGAAAGCGTAAAGTTTGCTGTATTTTTCTTGCAGGTACTGCAGGTAAGGTTTCACGTTTAGCTCTTTGTCTGTTGCTTTTTTGATTAGGTCTGCTGGGTCGTAGAGGTTTCCGTAGTTGTAGATGTTGCGGGTCAGCCATTCCTTTACGGGTTTTAGGTTGCCTTTTGCGAGTTCGTTGCGCCAGCTTGGTTTTTCCTGTTGAATTTTTGCGGTGATTTGTCCACTATAAATGTTGCCCAATGCATAAGTTGGGAAGTATCCGTATAAACCGCTTGCCCAATGGGTATCCTGCATTACTCCTTCCGAGTCGTTTTCGATGTTTACGCCCAAGGTTTCTTTGTATTTCTGGTTCCACACTGCTGGCAGCTCGTTTATGCTGATTTTGTCTGCGAAGAGGTCTCTTTCGATTTGGAAACGTATTATCACGTGCAGGCTGTAGGTGACCTCGTCGGCTTCTATGCGTATTTTTGAAGGTTTAACAACGTTTACGGCTTGGATGAACTTGTCCAACCCCAAATTTGCTTGTGTTGGCACAATTAGATTTTTAATTTTTGGAAGCAGACTGGTCCAAAATTCGCTTGAACGCCCAATTATGTTTTCGTACAGGCGTGATTGAGACTCGTGGAATCCTAAACTACACGGTGAACCAACAGGCTGGTACTTCCATTCTTGCGGTAAGCCCTGTTCGTATAATGCATGTCCTGTTTCGTGTAGGACGCTAAAGACGCTGCTTGCCCACTTGTCGGGGTGGTAGTGGGTGGTTATGCGTACATCATCGTAGTATCCTGTGCTGAAGGGATGCTCGGTTTCATCGATTCTTCCACCTGCGTTTGGTGAAGAAACATCATAGTCTAGTGTTTGCACGAGGGCTTTGGCGATTTCACGTTGCTTTTCCACTGGCACACTTTGGCGGAGCACGCTTGTATCTGGCTGGGTTGACGCGTTTTCGATTTTTTGCAGCAACTTTTCCAGTCCTCGTTGAAGTTCAGCAAAGATTTTGGCAATCTCTTCCGCGGTCATTTTAGGCTCATAAATATCCAGCAAAGCGTCATACGGTGTTTTGGTTTGTTTGACTTCCATGAGGATTGCTGCGGCTTGCTTGTTCAGCGCGACAAGTTTTTCCAGTTCAGGCTTAAACAACGCATAGTTCTGGGTGGCTTTGGCTTTTTTCCATGTGTTCACGGTTATGGCTTGTTGTTTGGCGATTTCGGCGACAAGCTTGGTTGGCAGCTTGGTTTGCTCGTCATAGTTTTTCTTGATGAGGTGTACGTTTCTTTTTTCCACTTCGTTTAGCGTGTCGTAGTGTGGGTGCTTGAGGATGGTGCTGAGGAGTTTTCCTATGGCTGGGGCGGTGCTCATTTTATGGTTGATACTGCTGAGGAGTGCAAGTTGTTCGCTGCGCATGCTGACTGCTTTTGGGGGCATCATGGTTTCCATGTCCCAGTGGACAATGGCTTGGGCTGAACCTAGAACTATGAGTTCCTTGTTCCGGGTGATGAGTTTCTTGTAGGATGAGCGTAAGCTGGTTGACATGTTTGTTCCTTGTTGTTTGTGTGTTCTGGAGTTTATTTATGGCTTTGCAAAAAAATACGTGCCCACTGGGTATGCGTGTTTACTCGTAGTAACTAGCGCTAAGGGCTACCTAAAAGGGGCTTTGTCTCTTGCTTTATTGCGTGGAAAGTTTGCTGGCTGTCATATTTGGAGCCTATTAGTCAAACTATGCAGTAGAGTGGGGGGGGGTTAGGGTCCGTATTAGCGTTTTCCCGTGTCAATAGCATGTAGAAAACCCAAGTTGCCGTCTACGCTGTTAATGCTGCATCTTCGGGGTGATTGTTTTATTTGCAGAATCTGCCGTCAGCTTTTGGTTTTTGCGAGTTTGCTGATTTTGCTTTTGAGCCAGCCTATTTCAGTTGTCCGTCTACAGTCAAACTTGGGCACGTAAGGTTTAATGTCCAGAAGGGGTGTGCCGTCTACGATGTCTAAGTTTTGGATGTGCAGTATGTTGTTTTCGATTTTGGTGAGGCGCACGATGGATATGCCAATCGGGTTTGGTCTGCTGGGCGAACGGGTAGCAAACACCCCGCGCAGTTTGTCGTCCAGAAACGGCTTCACCGTTAAAGAATACCCTGTCACTGAACTAAAATGATACAACAGGATGATGTGGGAAAAGCCCTCAAGGTCCTTTAAACCCTCGACGTATTCAGGGTTTACTTCGATTGTTCCTTTGGTATCTTTTGACGCTGCCGCTTGTATGGGCACGTTTTTAGGTTCCTTAAATGGCGAATGCACAACGCCAATAGGCTTGTAGGTTATTGCGCTCATTCCATGTCCCTGTTATCTGGTGTGCTTGTTGTTTAAGCTCTGAGCTTATTTGAAGTTTTAACGTCAAACATCTCTGCGTTTGGCAGGTTTAAACAGTAACCAATTTGCCTGCGGCTCGGTCGATATGGCGTTTTCGGCTGCAGAAGGGACAGTTCTGAAGAATTCTGCCTGAGATTGCGAGTTTCAAGTCAAAATAGGCTTTTTCAGGCGCAGCCGACCCGTCAAAGCTGCATGTGTTGCCGGTTTCGTGTTTAATGTTGTAGAATACCTCTGTGTTAAAACAGTGCGTATGGAAATGCAGCGCCTTTCGGGTGCAGGCGTCCTTTGATGGGGATGCTTTGTCCACAAACTGGGCAACGCATGTCAGGGGTTAAGTTCCATCCTGTGATTTCAAAGCTGTACCGTTTAATCACAACTTCGTTACAGTTTGGGCAATAGGTGTTCTCTGAAGGATGCCCTGGCACGTTCCCCAAGTAAACGTAATTCAAACCAACCTCTTTGCAGACCATGTAGGCATGCTCCAGCGTCTCCACAGGCGTGGCCAGCACCGTTGTCATCTTGTAGTCAGGGTGGAACCGCAACAGGTGAAACGGCGTGTCTTTGCCTAAGTAGTTCTTAATCCATTTTGCCATGTCCCTGATTTTGCCCATATCGTCGCCAGTTTTGGGAACTACAAGGTTGGTGATTTCTATGTGGACACCTTGCAGCTTAAGCTCTTTGAGAGCATCGTATATGGGCGAGACTTTTGGAACCGCGGAGACTTTCTTGTAAAAGTCAGGGTCACCGGCAGCTTTGAAGTCCACGGTAGCCGCATCTAAGTAAGGCGCGATTGTCTTCACGGCTTCAGGGGTCAAGTAGCCGTTTGTAACGAAGGTGTTGAAGAGACCCGCTTGTCTGGCGAGTTTCGCGGTTTCATACGCATATTCCATGTAGATGGTGGGTTCCGTGTAGGTGTAGCTGATGCCTTGGCAGTTCTTTGCCCGCGCCGTTTTCACTACATCGGCAGGCGGAAAGTTTTTGCCCGCAACTTCTTTTTCTTGACTTATCATCCAGTTATCGCAGAATTGGCAGCGGAAATTGCATCCCGCCGCCGCAATGGACATGACTAAGGCGCCCGGGTTAAAATGCGACAGGGGTTTTTTGCTTATGGGGTCAATACACGCGGAAACAGCCTTCCCATAATTCAGAGAGTAAAGCGTGCCGCCTTCGTTTTTGCGGACCAAACAGAAACCCGTGGCGCCGTCACTTATGACGCAGCGTCGTGCACACAGGCAGCACTTAACCTTGTTGCCTTTTTGTCTCTCGTAGAGCAAGGCTTCATGCAGCGACGACATACAATTCTCCTCACGCCTTCGATAAAGTGGTTAATGCGTGGATAATTAGAAATAGGGGTTTTAGCTTAAAAACTATTCAGACTTGCCTTGGAACGGGTAGTGGAAGCATGTGTCTTTTCCCGTGTGGCAAACTGGTCCTTTCTGCTCCACAATGTACAGCAACGCGTCGTAGTCGCAGTCTGCGAGGACCTTTTTTATTTTCTGGGTGTGTCCTGAGGTTTCGCCTTTCATCCACAGTTGCTGGCGGGACCTGCTCCAGTAGTGTGCGTAGCCTGTGCTCAAAGTTTTCTCCAGCGCTTCCTTGTTCGCGTATGCAAGCATAAGCATTTCTTTGCTGTTGGCGTCCTGCACCACCACGGGTATGAGTCCGTCCATCTTTTTCCAATCCAGCTTCTGCAGGAGAGTTTCGTTGGTCATGGTCGAATTGTCACCCCCTGTTTTCGCAGGTAATCTTTGATGACTGAGACTGGGTATTTGTTGTAGTGGAACACTGAAGCCGCCAACGCTGCGTCTGCCTTGCCCTTCGTGAAAGCTTCCAAGAAGTGCTCAGGTTTGCCTGCGCCGCCGCTTGCGATAACGGGCACGTTCACCCGCTCAGAGAGAGCACGCGTCAGCTCTAAGTCGAAGCCGTTTTCGGTTCCGTCGCAATCCATTGAGGTTAACAGGAACTCGCCAGCGCCCAACTCCATGGCACGGGTTGCCCACTGAAGCGCATCTATGCCTGTTGGTTTTCGTCCACCGTAAGTGTAAACTTCAAACCACACTGGACCCTCAGCGGTTTGCACGGTGACTTTGTCTTTGTCGACTTTGCGGTTTCGCTTAGCATCTATGGCTACGACGACGCATTGCTGCCCGAAAAGGTCGGCAAGCTTAGTTATCAACTCGGGGTTTTGCACAGCTGCGGTGTTCACGGATACCTTGTCGGCTCCGCTGCACAGAATCAAGCGTGCGTCTGCTGGACTGCGGATTCCGCCGCCCACGGTGAAGGGTATGTTGATGGCTCTTGCCACGCCTTCCACGATGTCGCGCAGGGTTTCGCGGTTATCTGAAGATGCCGTGATGTCTAAGAAGACCAGTTCGTCGGCGCCTGCGTCGGAGTAACGTTTTGCCAGTTCAACTGGGTCGCCTGCGTTTTTGAGGTTGAGGAAGTTTATGCCTTTGACGACGCAACCACCCGTCACATCCAAACAGGGAATTATACGTTTAGCTAGTGGCATTTTCTTTTAGGCTCCTTTGACTGTTTTTATGGCTTCTTCCAACGTGAATCTTCCCTCGTAGAGCGCCTTACCCACAATCGCGCCTTCCACGCCTATGCGTTTGAGCGCGACTAAATCGTTTAAGCCTCCTATGCCGCCCGCCGCAATCACGTTCACGTTTGGGTATTGGCAGGCTTGGCGCAGAGTTTCAAGGTCTGGACCCTGCAGCATGCCGTCTTTCACGATGGAGGTCACAAGGAAAGTTTTGACGCCAAGCTTCGAGAATTTCTCCAGTGCTTCGGTCATGGTGAATGCTGTTGGGGTTTGCCAGCCTGCAACCATCACTTTGCCGTCTTTGTTGTCCAACGCCACAATCACGGGCGCACTGCCGAACTTTTGTTGAACTCTATTTATCGCCGTCGGGTCACTGAACGCCAAAGCACCCAAAATCACGTAACTTATGCCTGAGGTAAGCAGGGCTTCAATGCCTTCGACTGTTCGTATGCCGCCGCCCACCTGAATCGGCAACCCCGTAGCTTTGGAGATTTCTGCAACTACAGCAAGGTTGTTTGGTTTGTCAAACGTCGCGTCCAAGTCAATAATGTGTAGTCTTTCTGCGCCTTGGCTTTTCCACTTCAACGCAATCTCCACTGGCGTGCCCATGTAGTCGTACAGTTTGGCGGTGGCGGGGTCGCCGCGGCTTAAACGAACCACTTTGCCGTTCATCAGATCAATTGCGGGAATAACTTGCATCGCATTGGTCACCTTGCTACGATTTTGGCGAAGTTCTGCAGAATCCGCAACCCGACGTCGCCTGACTTTTCGGGGTGGAACTGGGTGCCGTAAATGTTCTTGTCTGCTACGGCTGAGGTGAAGGTTACGCTGTACTCGGTTTGGGTGCAAACAACTTGTTTGTCCGCTGGTTCGGGGTACAGGGAGTGCACAAAGTACACGTATGAGCCGTCTGCAACGCCATCAAAAAGCTCAGTCTTCTTCACCATACTCAGCGAGTTCCAACCCATATGCGGCACTTTAACATCGCCTTTTATCCGCATGTCGTTGCCTTTGAAGAACGCTAAGCCTTCGCCCGGTCCTTCCTCGCTGTCTTGGAAAAACAACTGCAAGCCTAAGCATATGCCAAGAAGCGGCGTGCCGCCTTTAACAGTGTCCACGAGGGCTTCTTTTACGGGTTCGAGGGCTTTGGCTGCGGCAGTAAAGTTACCCACACCTGGCAACGCGATGGCGTCGGCTTGTTTTAGCTGCTTTGTTGGCGGCGTAATTTTTGCGGTTAAGCCTGTTTTTTCTAATGCTACTTTTAGGCTAAGCAGGTTGCCCACACCGTAGTCTATGATAAGCACCTGCGGCATCAGATAACTCCCTTCGAACTGGGAACGCCCTTTCTGCGTGGGTCCATGGCTACCGCTTGTTTTAGGCTGAGCGCGAGGGCTTTGATGGCGGCTTCTGCTTTGTGGTGGTCGTTGCCGCCGTATTCGGTCCAGACGTGGATGTTTGCGGAGAGTGAGGTGGCGAGGGTTTCAAAGAAGTGTGTGATGTCTTCGGTTTGCATGTCTTCGATTTTTTTGCCGCGCAACTTCAAGTTTATCACTGCGTAGGGGCGCTTGACGAGGTCTACCGCTGCAAAAGCAAGCGAGTCGTCCATGGGCACTGCTGTGTATCCGAATCGTGTTATGCCTTCGCGGTTGCCCAGTGCTTTGCTGAGGGCTTCGCCTACGCCTATGGCTAAGTCTTCGATGGCGTGGTGCTTGAGGTCGCCTTTCACTTTGGCGGTTAGGTTGATTAGGCTGTGCGTGGCAAACGAGGTCAGCAAGTGGTCAAAAAAGCCAATGCCTGTTTCCACCTCGATTTTTCCTTCGCCGTCAAGGTTCACTTTGACTGTGACTTCGGTTTCGCGGGTTTTCCTGTAAACTTCGTCGGTTCTCATGCTTTTTCACCCATGTATTCTCTTAGTGCAGTTAGGAGTTTAACGTTCATCTCAGGCAAACCCACCGTGGTCCTCAGGCAGTTCTCGTAGGCGAGGAGTTTGCCGAGTTTTTTTATGACTAATCCCTGTTTTAGGGCGCTTTCGTAAACGCCCTCGTAGGGTTTGGCGGTGTTGAAGAGGACAAAGTTTGCCTTTGAATCGAACGCTTGAACACCCTTTATCTGGTTGAGTTGGTTTATGAGGTTTCCGCGTTCAGCCTTCAGCGCTTTGACGCTTTCCTGCATGATGTTGATGTTTTCGAGCATTTTTCTGCCCATGCTTAGTGAAACTACGTTGACTGGGTAAGGTGCAGGCGACTTATCAAGAGCTTTGGCTAAGTTTGGATTTGCCACTGCGTAGCCGAGCCTGAGCCCTGCCAAACTGAAAGCCTTCGAGAAAGTCCGCAGCACGATGAGGTTCTCATACTTGTTTATGAGTGGCACAATAGAGTAGTCTGCAAACTCCGCGTACGCCTCATCCACAAGCACTATGCCGGGGAACTCTTCCGTTAGCGCTTCAATTTCTTCTAGTTTAAGTTGGCTGGCTGTGGGGTTGTTAGGTGAGCACAAGTAGAGAAGCTTGCTGTCTTTGTTGAAGGCTTTGCGCATTCCCGCCCCGTCGATGGAGAAGTCGTTTTTAAGAGGCACTCCAACGAACTCCGCGCCTTGATACTGGACGCAGTACTTGAACACTGTGAACGTTGGGAGGAAGGTTACGGCGCTGTTGCCTGCTTCTAAGAATAGGCGTATGACGCGCTCCATGACTTCGTCGCTGCTGTTCCCTATGGTAACGCTTTCCTGTGGTACGTTGAGGTATTGGCTGATTTTTTCTTTGAGGCGAATTTCTTCTTCTTGCGGATAAATCCGAAAGTCACATTCTTCCGCCACCTGCTTGAGGAGCGGGATTACTTTGGCGCGTGGGATGTAGAGGTTTTCGTTGTAGTTCAGCTTCACGATGTCACTGGTTTTCAGCCCATACTGTTTGGCTATGGTCTCGTTGGTTTTCTCAGGAGTATAGTTTTCAGAGCCCTGCAACTTCGCAAGTTTCTTTTCCAGCCACTGCTTACATTCAGCTTTCATTTTTGGAACCTCGCTTCAACAGCCTTGTAGTGATTAGGAAGGTTCTCAGCGTCGGTGAGCACTTTGATGCTGTCTTTAACTTTTTTCAAGCCGTCCTGTGTGCTTTCGACGATGTTGACTCTGCGCATGAAATCGAAAACGCTCAATCCCGAGAAGGATTGCCCAAAACCGCCCGTGGGCAACACATGATTTGTGCCACTGCCATAGTCGCTTAAAGCAACAGGACTGTATGGTCCAATTAGGATGACGCCTGCCGAGGTGATTTTTTCAGCGATTTCTAGGGGTTTGCGTGTTACGATTTCCAAGTGCTCAGGCGCAAAGGTGTTTGCTAAATTAACCATTTCATCCATATCTTTGCAGGTAATTATGAACCCGTAACCCGAAAGCGACGCTTGGACTATTTCGCCTCTCTCCGCCAAAGC
>CALMWK010000155.1 GCA_937873375.1 Candidatus Bathyarchaeota archaeon | reverse complement strand
TTTGCATAAACTGCATCGCTTTTTCCAACAAGTCTCTGCTCAACAAGCCCCTGCGCAAGCAAAAAACCCAACTGGTCATTTAGAACCGTACCGTTAACATCAGCGTCACACATTATGTGCGCAAGTTCTAGAGGACCTCTGCTCGCAAGCACTTTGAGGATGTCAACATACATTTCTAGCTTAGACTGTCGCACTGCAAACCCTAATGTTATTGATTGAGCTGAATTTGGTATAATGATTTGTGCGTAAGAAAAAAATCCGACTACTTGTTACGCACGGAACTTTAGCCGAAAAAGTCCCGAAAAACTTTCCTGTTTTTTCTTCTGTGATAATGTAATTTTCGTTTAGGAATACTTACTTATAATTAGTTCCGTATGACCCCTGCGCCCATTGCCTTTACAGTTAATTGCCCGCATCGCAGAAACGGGTTCAATATGGTAGTCTTTGTATAACGCATGAATTTCGGGAGTATCCGAATTACTCAGCAAAACATCACAACCCCTATTGCTAAGTTCTGTGGACCATTGATTCAGTCTTTCTTGATCTTCTTTTCCAAATCCACCCTCTGTATAACTTGTGAAACTCGCTGTAACGCTTTTAGGATTATACGGAGGATCAAAATAAACAAAGTCGCCTTTTTTCGCGTTTTTTGTGGCATCTTGGAAATCCTGCGAAAGTATTTTTGCGTTTGACCAGCACAAAGCTGCACTAACTGAACGCAAGTTTTCTTCGTCCAAAATACTAGGGTTCAAAAACCACCCACATGGAACGTTAAATTTACCGCTCTTGTTAACTCTATAAAGTCCATTAAAACATGTTTTGTTCAGAAATATTAGCCGTGCAGCTCTTTCTACGCTCAACGAAGGCTCGGAAGCCCTGACTTTATAGAAATAGGTTTTCGGGTCACTTCTATATTTTACGCGATGCTCTTTTAGCAAAGGTATCAAGTCTTCAACTTCATTCTTGATAACAACATATGTTGACATAAGTTCCTTGTTAACATCGGACAAGACTGCGTTAAATTTAGGGCGCGTGTTTACCAGATGAAAGAAAACAGCTCCGCCTCCAAGAAACGGTTCGTAATAAGTGTCAAAATTCTTTGGGAAATACTGTTCTAAACGGTCAAGTAACTGACTTTTTCCCCCTGCCCATTTAACAAACGGGCGCGGTGGTTTAGTCCAAGGAACAGTTTGTAAGGGCTCCATAACAATCGTACTATTTACGGGAACCGCTTATAGAGATTTGGTTCTAATTACGATAAGTTTTTCCGTTTACTCACAAACCTGAACTAAGGGGCAAACTCCAAGTTGATGCTCCTTTATTTTGAACATCGTTCCATACTTAGGAAAACAAAAAGATGAAGACCTTACTGCGCTTTAAATTTGCATGAAACTGTGCAATTAACCAAAGTAGTCTATTGCACTGAGAACTTGTTGAATTTTAAAACACATGAATAGGGCTAACAAATCTTATATCCAAAGTCTAACCTGAAATAGTATACATGAAGAAAGTTTATGATGAATATGAAATAGAGTGGAGTTTAGTTGAAGACTCTAGAGACAAACTGAGAAGAGAAGTAGTCTACAAGTTTTTGTCTGAACCACCAGGGTATTGGAAGGACGAAATAAAACATGTAACCCGTTTCAAATATTTCGTCGAAAGACTTGAGGATGGTAGAAGAATATTCCTCTTAAGGCCAACATTCCTAAACAAAGGCATAGATTTTCAAGTCTGGGTTGAGAAATTCGACGGGACCAATGACAAACGACCTAGCCACAAGACAATATTCGAAGACATGAAACTTAAAAAAGGTGAAAATCCTCAAAATTTCAATAAAGTTGTCCAACTAGTCAACGACGTTTGGAATTGTAAAGAACCCGACTCAATTCTGCAAAAAGAGGATAAAGACGCTTTCCGCCAAGGATTACCCCTTGAAATGCTTCTTAAAGTGCTTAAATGGCTCTTTATAGAGCAGGACATTACCTATTGGAACTATGACGGTAGACTAATGCTTAAAATGGCGATAGACGAGGAAACTAGGTAATTCAAGTTGCTTCCATAGCTTAACTGTAGTGGACAAAATCCAAAAAGAATTGCGAGATAAAAAACTAACGTAGCCCACCACGTTATACATTGGTCAAAATTTCTACCATATGGCAGAAAAAGCTGCCAGTCACCTTTTGCATAGTTTAACTTTTGGGAATTTTTATAACAAATTTTACTCCTTTGCCTGGTTCCCCAAGCTCTTGAATAGTCCAACCATAGAATTCGAACGCTTTTTTGGTGAGATACAAACCTAAACCCGTGCCTTTGCCAAAGCCCTTCTCAAACAGCTTCTTTTTGTCTTCAAAACTTATGCCCACGCCGTCATCCTCGTAAACAATGCTGCGGGAACCATCACTGTTTTCAAGAGCGTAAACACGTATGTTGGTGGTTTTTTCTCCGTATTTCAAGGTGTTATCGATAAGGTTATGGAACACTGTAGTCAATAACGTATCAGCCATAACATTAAACGAACGAACCTCGTTAGAAATTTTAACCCCTTTTAAATCAGCAAACAACGCTTTTGCCTCATCCAATGCCTTCCCCGCGTCCACAGGTGAAAGAGCCTGATTGCCTATCATCTCGTAGGCTCTAGAAACCTCCAAAATCCGACCTATACTAGTGCTTGCTTCTTCAATATGATTACAATATTTTTCAGCTTCAGATTTACCCTTTGCCAGCTTCGCCAAATACAAGTTCCCATTAATCGTCATCAACTTGTTCTTAATATCATGTCTAGTGAAACTACTGACAACCTTAAGCTTATCCTCTAGCAGCTTTATCTCAGTAACATCCGCAAAAGAAAGCACTAACCCAACAGCTCTCTTCTCCTGAGTTAAGTATGGACGAATCCGCATTTGATAATAACGACCATTTCCAACTTGGATGTCTTGCCTTACAACCTCCAGGTTAACAGCCATAGACAATAACTCTTCCAAGTTTTCAATTGGAATTCCCAAACGGATATCAGTAATGGGATGATCAATGTCCGAGGGCATAAGCCTCAAAAGTTCCTGAGCAGAACTGGAGACCCTTCTTATCTTAAAATCGTTGTCTACAATTACAACCGCAGTATCAACATTCCCCATCAAATTAACTAAATCATCATTTAACTGGGAAAGACTTTGATTGCGGTTCTTAAGTTCATCATTTAGGGTCGTCAGCTCCTCATTAGTTGACTGCAATTCCTCTTTCGCAGTTTCCAACTCTTCGTTTGCACTCATCAATTCCTCATTACTTGACTGAACCTCCTCCATCGAGGAACTTAATTCTTCATTAATCGCTTCCTGTTGCTCAGTGACAGTTTGTAATGTCTGCTTAGTGGACTCCAAATCATCACTTAACTCTTTAATTTGCTGATCCTTGACACTTTCCGCTTCACTATTTCCAGTCGATGCCCCACTCTTTCTACCTAAACCCTTTCCTTTAGAAACTTCTTCAAACAGCACAAGAAAGAAAGACTCCTCATGCTCTGATATTTTAAAGGGCTTAACTCGGATGCCCACTACTCTCTTATGCTTGCCTTTTTCAAAACGCACAGTCTCTTTAACGTCTTTTTTGCCTTTTTTTGCTCTGTAAACGGCACTTTGAACAGCAGATCGCAGTTCCTTTCGAACAATTTTAGACACATTAAGACTTGCGGCTCCAGAATCCACCGAGATGTAAGAGTCAACTTTTCCGCGAAAAACAAGAATGTCCAAATTGCCGTTAAGAACCAACGACGCAGGAACACATTCTGCTATCAGCAAATGGTCGACTTCCTCTCTTAGCAGAGTCACCGAATCAGCTTTCGCAGGCTGCTTAACCGATTCTCTCAGGGTATATGCAGTGGGCGGCCAAAGCTGCATTCCCACAGTGGGTTGCACCATTTTTTTCTTAAAGAGTACACCTCTCTTGCTCATTGACTCAAACAAATACGTGAATTTGCCAACACTCTCAGATTCACCCAAAACAAGAAAACCACTCGAATTCAATCCGTAATGAAAAGTAGGAATTATTCTCTCCTGAAGCTGGGCGTCAAAATAGATAAGCATATTCCGACAGACAATCAAGTCTAGGTTAGAGAACGGGGGGTCTTTTGATATGTCTTGTTTTGCGAATATGCACATACCGCGAATTTGCTTTACAACTTGATAATTACCATCAACCGCTATGAAAAAACGTTTCAACCGACTTGCCGAAACGTTGTCTTCTATGTTTTTGAGGTAAATTCCTCGACGCGCTTTTTCCACGTTTTTCCCGTTAACGTCGGTTCCGAAAATCTGTATTGCCACATCCGCAAGGTTTTTCTCTTCAAGAAACTCTTCAATTGCCATCGCGACAGAGTAAACTTCTTCACCCGTAGAACAACCTGGAACCCACACACGAATAGTTTGGTTAAATCTTTTTTTCTCAATAAAGTTCGGGAAAACTTTTTCTTTCAACATCACAAACGTGCTGGGTTCTCTAAAAAAGCAGGTCACACTAATTAATAAATCGTCAAATAATGCTTGAAGCTCCTCTGGATGGGTTCGTAAGTACTCAAAATATTTCTCTATGTTTTCAATATTATTCAGAACAATTCGCCGAGTAATCCGACGAGTAATTGTTGACCTCTTGTAATTAGCAAAATTCACCCCAAATGAAGCATTAAGTAAAGTAAAAATCGTCTGGGTCCGAGTTTTTCCTTCTCTTTGAGTATCCACAACATTCATTTTTTGGCGGATAATCTCCGTATTAGCAGCAATTCTAGACAATTCCGCTGCTATCTGCTCAGGAGGAAGAACAAAGTAAACAGCTTCGGCAGCAATGGCGCTTTTGGGCATATCAGGGTAATGGGCTGATTTTGGGTCCTGAGCAAAAGTAATTCCGCCCTCTGCTTTTATGACCTGTAATCCTTCAGTTCCATCGGTCCCCGTTCCTGAAAGAACCACTCCAATTGCCAGCGTTTTTCGCTCCAATGCCAGGGAATGCAGAAATTCATCAATGGGCTTTAGAGAAATTCCTCGGGGGTGAAGCTTTAAAACGCCATTGTTGATGGTCATGGTTGTTCCAGGCGGAATCACATAAACATGGTCAGGTTCAATTTCCATCCCATCCTCAACTTGGAGAACCGACATCACAGTAGACCTTGAGAGTATGTCTGTTAGCATGCTTTCTTGACCGGGAGAAAGATGTTGAATAACTACATAGGCTAAACCAGTGTTTTCAGAGAGGCTCTCAAGCAGTTTCTTAATTGCCTCTAACCCACCGGCAGAAGCCCCTATCCCCACAATCGGAAAAACTGGTTCAGCCTGAGCTATCGCCGCCTTTTTTTGGCTTTCACTCTTTACTTTTTCTGTTTTGCCCAAAACAACCCAAACCTGATAGCTGTATAATACATTATACTGGAAAGTTGATAAAAAACTTGCTGCAAAACAGACCAACCCAACACAAACAGAATCCTGCCCAAGCCGCATCAAAACCTTCACACGCAAAACAACAAAACTAACACACCCACATTGTACAATGGTGTACCAGTAACGTTTTATACACGTTCCATTGAAATGCAAAGGAAAACAGGTGCATAAAGTTGAGTTACGCAGTTGAGGCGAAAAACCTCGGCAAAAAATTCGGCAACATCCAAGCCTTAGACAACGTCACATTCAACATTAAGCAAGGCGAAGTCTACGGGCTCATTGGTCCTAACGGAGCAGGAAAAACAACAACCCTGCGCATAATCAGCACACTTATCGCGCCTACATCGGGCACAGCCACAGTTTTCGGCGTAGACGTAGTCAAGCAGCCTGATGCGGTGCGCAAAATCCTCAGCTACCTGCCAGAAGAAGCAGGCGCATACCGCAACCTCAGCGGCATGGAATACCTCCAGTTCATGGCAAAATTCTCAGCCGTGGACACAACCGCAGCCATCAAGGAAGCGGTGGAAATCAGCGGTTTGGGCGACCGATTGAAGGATAGGGCGAAGACGTACAGCAAGGGCATGAAACGACGCCTCCTACTCGCCAGAGCCCTCATGACCAAACCAAAACTTGCTATACTGGATGAGCCTGCAAGTGGCTTAGACGTTTTACATGCGTATCATGTGCGCCAAATAATCAAATCATACGTTAAACAAAACGGCGTTACCGTGCTGCTCAGCAGCCACAACATGCTTGAAGTTGAATTCCTCTGCGACCGCGTCGCGCTGGTCAACAAGGGTAAAATTGTGCTGGAAGGCAAACCAGACGACCTCAAAACCCAATACAGCAGCCAAAACTTAGAAGAAGTCTTCGCAAAGGTGATAGGCTATGCTTAGAGGCTTTACAACAATTCTCATAAAAGAACTCAAAGAACTCATCCGCGACCCAAAAATCCTCATCGCCATGATAGTTCTCCCCCTCGTTATATTCCCCGTCATGGGCTTAGTTATGAGCTACGCCCAACAAACCGCAACCCAACAAGCCCAAAACTCCGCCCAACTCATCCTCATCGTCGACAACGACGGCGGATACTGGAGCCAACAACTCATAGGCAACTTCAGCAAAGCCACAAACATAGCCGTCATAAACAACACCACACCACAGCAAATTCTAGACCAAGGCATCTTAACGCAGTATAACCGCACCGAATTCATAGAAATCCCACAAAACTTCACCAACACCATAAACGCCCACTTCAACCAAAACCCCAACATCACCGCCACCGTTAACATCTACAGCATCTTCCAAGAAGGTGGCATCTTCTCCAACCTCGGCAGCTCCATCAGCACCACCGCAGTGAGCAGCTTCAACCGCGTCGTCGCACCCAATATACTCCACACAACACCCTCAACCATAATCAGAGGCGAAATCCAACAAGGCGTAGACCCAACCCAACTCAGCTCTGTACTTTACCTACAAAGCATCGCCCTACCCATAACCATCATAATACTACTAACATACTCCATGCAAATCGCAGCCACATCGGTTGCCATGGAAAAAGAAGAAAAAACCCTCGAAACCCTCCTCACAGTCCCAGTCGACCGCTTCGCCATCCTCATGGGCAAACTCAGCAGCACCATCATAGTCGCAGGCGCCGCCGCAATCGCCAGCATGATAGGCTACACCTTCGTCATAGGCAACAGCTTAGCCACAATCCAAACAGGCACCGCCGTAGACCTCGCCCAACTCGGACTCACACCCACACCCCTAGGCTACGGACTCCTAGGCATCTCACTCTTCGTCACCCTACTCTCAGGACTCGCACTAGCAGTCATCATGTCAGCATTTAGCGAAGACGTCCGCGGCGCCCAAGCCCTCGTTGGCTACCTCGCCCCCCTCATATACATACCCGCACTCGCACTCATGTACCTAGACCTCAACAGCCTACCAACAGCCATACAAGCAGTATTCTACGCTATCCCCTTCAGCCACCCCATGATAGCCTCCAACGCCATCACCCGCGGAGACTACACCACCGTCATACTCGGCATCATCTACGTCACAGCCTTTACCCTCATCATCATGTACATCGCCTCCAGACTGTTCGCCACAGAAAAAATCCTAACCGCAAAACTCAAACTAACACAAAAAAAGAAAAAACCAACAGAACAAACAGAATAAACCAAACTCACCTATCTTTTTTCTTTTTGAAAAAACCAAAAAATACAACCAAAACCGAAACTCCAAACAACACAAGATAAAACAGATGCGGCAAAACCAGCAAAACAGGAACCGCAAGCGGATAACCCACAACACTGGGCAACAAAACAGTAGCAATCGGCACAACCAAAATCAAGTTTGACTTTTTGTTTTGGAAAAACCCACGCAAATCACCCGCCTTAAACATAACCAACGTCGCCACCACAAAAAGGGACAACTCCAAGGCAACGTTAACAGGACTGTTTATGGCTATGTAATACGAGCCAAGCTCATGCAAACCAAAATCCGCATTTGTAAGAGGCCAGAAAAGCTGAAGGTCGCCACCAACTAAAAAGTCAGCTACCGCAGCATGAGAAACTAACCCTAGAAAGTAGGGGATTGCTTTTTTGCGGTAAACCACAAAAAACGGAACAAAAACCAAAACAGCAGTTACTATTGAATGCGTGGGTCCTCTATGGGAAATAAAGCCTCCAAAGAGCAGGTCGACGTCGGGAATCAGGGACAAAACCAAAAGCAGAGGCACATTAAGGTTAACTTTGAGAAGCTTCGCCACAGGCTTACCCAGCAAATACGCCAACGCCATGTGCCCAACAGCGAACAAAACAGATATGCCTCCTTGGAAG
The DNA here is from genome assembly GCA_937873375.1 of Candidatus Bathyarchaeota archaeon. GTDB lineage: Archaea > Thermoproteota > Bathyarchaeia > Bathyarchaeales > Bathycorpusculaceae > JADGNF01. The sequence goes on along the minus strand of CALMWK010000155.1, from coordinate 20,391 downwards.
ATAACATTTGACTGGCAGGAGTTCATTTAAGCATATAGGTTCAGAGCACTGGCTGATTTGTCAGGGTTGATGCGATGCAGGGTAACTTGCACCACAGCACGCGTTTTTTAGGGCAAAAACAGTGAGATTACCAATTGAACAGGCACAGGCGTTTTTGGGCGCCGTTTGCGTTTGCGGGTTGTTTTTGGGGTTTTTGAGTGTATTTGTGTAGTTCAGTTAACCGATAATGTTTATTAACACTCAATATTCAATACACGGAGTAGTGGGGGAAATTACCACAAATGGCACTTAAAGGACTAACTTTAGCGTTGGTAATAGCGCTCGCCGCAACAGGACTCATAGTTTCAGCGGCAGCCGCAGGAGTTCTCAGCTCCTACCAGACCGTAAGCACAGGAGGAACAGTAACAGCACTGCAAAGCGTAAACGTTGGCATCTACGCTGACAGCACATGCACCACGAACGCGTCTTTTGTAGATTGGGGCGCCTTAAAACCCGGAGACAGCACAACCAAAACAGTCTGGGTTAAGAATGCAGGAACTGCTGATGCAAAGTTAAGCCTGAGCACAAACAACTGGACGCCTGCCGCAGCGCTTCAGTCAATGAGTTTAACTTGGAATCAAGAAGGCAAACAGCTAGCGCCAAGTGAAGTAGTCCAAGCAACACTAACATTGACCGTCTCGGCATCCATAGATGCCAGCATCACATCATTCGGCTTCAACATACAAATAACAGGCACCGGGTAACCACGCCCAACAGCCACTCTTTTTGACTAACGCCAGCAGTCTTTAGAAGTGAAACTCTGTTTTTTCTCAGTTTTGTCTGCGCCGCAGTTTCAACGTCTGCTCCACAAATTTCAGTGGAATTTCTAGCAGCTTCGAAACCACACCTAAACCAGCAAACATTGATCGGAAATTGTTGACGTCAGCCTGATTCACAGCGCCTATAAGCGGGGCACTAACCAAGTAAACCACTATGAAAAGCACAAAGCCCACTGTAAGCATCATCCAAGCCGCTGCATTAAAGACGCCAAGGAACACATAGGTCACCACCGCGGCAAGAGTTGACGCCGCCAAGATTTTGGCAGAGATTTTAAAGTCAGCTTTGACGTGGTAGTTTTTCCAGATCCAGAAGAGCCCCCAAATCAGCGCAGGCAAGTTCGATATGAGGATGCCGAGTATTCCGCCAATTACTGCATAGGCTGCGCCGCCTATTGCTCCAAAAGCTGAAACCATAAGATAGGCTAGCGGCAAACCAACCGCCAAAGACAACAAGTTCTGTTTCATAAGTTGCTTTGTTTCCCCTATGCCCGTCAAAAGGGTTCCTAAACTGAGATTGCCGACAACCGCGTACAAGTTAATGATAGACGAGATTGCCAAGAATAGTGGTGCGTGAGGAAATTTTGCTCCGAAAAGGGTGTACACTATCGGAGTTGCTAAAGACATAATGATTAGAGTTGCTGGCACAAGAAGCACAGAAGCGTATTTAACAGAAGACGCAAAAACCGTTTTCAACAGTTCAGGCTCTTCTTTGGGCTTTAACTTTGCGAAAGCTGGAAACAATGCCGTTGCGATGGGTATAGAAATGAACGTGGCAAGAACAGCAAAGTATGTTGCAGCGTAATAGTTTCCCATCATGACATCGCTAGCATAAAGTGCCATCGTGAACGCGAAGACCTGCGGCAACACACCCACCACAAGGTTTGCAACTGTAAGAGGTATGCCAAACTTTAGCATTGATTTAATATTCTTAAAAATATCGCTTCTGCCGATTTTTAACTTGCTTAAGTGTCTGTAAAACATAAAGTAAACCATAACAATACCCACAACGCCTGCTGCGCCAACAGATACTGCAGACGCAATTACCGCGCCAAGCACTCCATACCCCAGAATAACCAGAAAAGGACCAACACCTGTCTTAATTATAGCCTGAAAGATTGTGGTGAAGCTGTTAATCGACATTCTTTCATAGCCAATAAAGACAGCGCTGGCTGCAGCGAGCACTGCACCTAAAAATATTGAGAGCGCCATTATGGATATTAATGTGGCAACTTCAGGTCTTTGAAGCGCTGAAGCTAAAAACCCCGCCAAACCAAAACACAACAGGGCCAAAACAGTACCACTTACAACCTCAAAAACTACCCCCGAGACAATCACGCCCTGAATCTCCGCATCCCTATTAGACGCTTTTAGACTTGCTATTTGTTGGGTCATAGAAGCGTTCACGCCCCAATCTCGGAAGAAGTTTATCATGGATGAAGGGATCAAGGCTACTCCGTATAAGCCGAGTTCCGCGTCGGATAGCAGCATGGCTAAAACAAAAGTTCCAACCGCCATTATCACGGTGGAACCTACTACGCCTATAAGTAACTGAAAGCTTCCTGTCGCAGAGGATTTGCCCATGTGCATTGCTTTATCCATAGTCAATCACCATAGCTGCGATTATTGTTGTCTTCCCAGCGGTATTCTCTGTCGGGAAGAGTTAACAAAATGTTAGAAGGCAACTAAATAAGGCTTGCATCCTAAGAAAAATTGCTCTGAGAACCACAAGCAAAAACTCTTGGCTCACATAATCAAGTTAAAGTATAAAATAAAACAATGTCTTTGGCTCTAAAAATCACCGCAGGCTCCGTGTAAAATCAGGGTCCAAAAATCAAGTAGCTAAAGAACCCTAAGTCAGCCCACACTAGACATGTAACCAGCCGCGACCGCCTTTCTTAGGTTGCTGAACTTCTTTCTTTTCTGGGTAGTATGCTTCAGCACGCTTAGTTCTCTGCGGCTTTTGACGAGTGAGGTCGGTTTTAATGAACTTGCCCCACCCACCCACCTGAGGACTAGGTTGAATGAAGCGTTCGGAATTTTCGATTTTATGTTGCTCTAAGATCTCTTTAAAGTTCAAAGCTTTGAAGTCTTTTGTCGCGTGAATTATCGTGCCCTTCTCAACGAACAATTTTGAGTAATCTGTTATGGCTATGCCTTCAGCCCTTACCTTATCGTCCACACGTTCCTGCCAGAGTTTCTTCCATTGGGCTCTAAGATCGTCAACAAATTCTTTTTGAGCCAGTGTCATTTGGTTAAATTCCTCCGAAATGGAAGCCTTTGCGAACAGCGTTTTGTTTGGATTTGTTTTTCCCTTTTCCCTGTTTTATATTTTTAATCTGCGCGATTGAAATGACGGAATTATATCTAGGTACATTTACTCTAGAACAATAATATATTTCTATAGTGTATATTGACTATCTCAGACGTATTTGGCACTCTATAGAGAGTTGCTCACCCAAAAATAGGACCCTTCCTGATTCGGAGTAAACAGGAAGAGTTGACACAAAATTCATGTGTTTAGAACGTTTAAATTCTACTTTCACCAATAACGAAGATGGAGTTCATTAGGCATGATTAATTCTGTTTCTGTTAAGGACGTTTTTTCCAAAGAGTTTTCCACGGTAAAAGAGAATGACCCTTTATCTAAGTGTCTGGATCTCTTCAAAAAAGAAACCCAGCCTGTCTTAGCCGTTGTAGATGAAAAAGGCAAGTACGCAGGCGTCATCGCTCGGCGATGGGTAGTTCGAGCAAGACTTGATCCTGCTACAGCAAAAGTGAAGACCCTGATGCGGGCATCTCCCAAAATTGGCCCTGAGGTTTCCTTGAACAAAGCTGCTAAACTCATGATCCAGAGTGGTGTTCGGCAACTACCCGTTTTTGAAAAAGAAAAACTCCGCGGATTCTTAACCGATGAGGCGATTATTCACGGAGCTGTTGCACAGGAGTGGGGCAATACGGCAATAGAGCAAATAATGACCAAAGCTCCACACACCATAGAAGCTCACCGTTCAGTAGGTGCAGTGCTCAGCCTCTTTAGGGAACATAACATCAGCCACGCACCTGTTATTGAGAACGGCAAGCTTGTGGGCATTATAAGCACCCAAGACATCGTCGAGCACATCTTTCAACCAAATCAGCGCCAAACTCAAGGCGACATTAAAGGGGAAAAAATCCACGTCTTAAGCATTCCCGCAAAAGGCATAATGACCACCCCTGTAGTCACAGTCACGCCACAAACCATGCTAAAAGAAGCAGAAAGCAAGATGCACAAATTCAACGTGCACTGCTTGGCGGTCGTTTCCAAAGCGAGACTTGTAGGTATCGCAACCAAACTGGACTTCCTTGAACTCATAAGTGCCATGGAAGACTTAGACCGAAGACTCACAGTGCAGTTCGCCATCAAAGGCATAGAGATAGACGAGAGCGCACGTAGTTTCATGATGGAAGAGTTCGACACCTTCGCCCGCAAATACAAAAACCTGCTTGAGTCTGGGATACTTTTCGTTTACATGAAGCCACACGGCGCCAACCATAAAGGGCAACCGCTCATCCACTGCAGGCTTCAACTACGAACAATCAAAGGCATCCGAGGCTTCTTCGTCAGTTCAGGCGAAGGCTACGGGATAGAAACAACATTCCGCGTAGCACTTGACAGACTAGACAAAAGAATCCTCAGAAGCAAAGAACTAGATTTTGACCCAACGTACCAAAGAGAGTACTTGGGAAAGCTCGGGTTCCCAGGGGAAGAACTCTAAACTTCCCTTTTATTTTTCTAAACAGTTTTTTGTCGCGCTTTAACTTTGTAGTCAACTTCAAAGCTTCGGGGGCTTGTTTGGCGGGTTTGCCCAATTGTTAGCTCCAAGGAATCATTGAAGATTTTGAAGTCGCGAGCGAAGTCTTCAACATAAGTTAACGTGCCGCCGCAATCGTAGCAGAAAGAACCCGAAAACGCAATGGTTACCAATTCAGGCAAAACCAGAACGCTTTTGGCGACAGCCTTTGGGCTATTCAGCCTGTTGTAGAGGAGAACCGTTTTGCGAACTATCGCTTCTATCTCTATCTGCGAAATCATGCACATCTACTCTGCCGTTACGGTTGGATTCTGCTGCCGTCAAAACCTAACCTTGAAACCCCAAACTCATCCTTAACTTCGCTTAACTGCGCAGCTGTAAACACAGGACCATCTCGACAGACACGGTATTTGCCTATGACGCAGCTGCCACACAAGCCAATTCCGCAACGCATCAACCGCTCCAAACTGGCTTCTAAGGCGATTTTCCGTTTTTCAGTCATATCATAAACCTTGCGCACCATACGCTCGGGACCACAAGTGTAGATGAGGTTGAATTTTTCTTTATCAAAAAGCTTCTCCAACGGCTCCGTTGCCAAACACTTCAAGCCGTAGCTGCCATCTTCCGTTGTGGCAAGCACGCTCTCTTCACTGCACACAGAACCAAGGTCGTTGAGGAACAGCAGTTCGTTTTTGGTTTTGGCACCGATGACAAAGCTCAAACGGTCAGCTTTTGCAGCCAAACGCTTAGCCAAAAACAGCAAAGGCGCAGTTCCCGTGCCACCACCAATCAGAAGAACTCTGCCTCGGCTTTCAGTGAAGCAGGTTCCAAAGGGTCCACGGACACCCACAATTCCGCCTGTTTTCATGTCGTGCAGATGCCTAGTAGCGTCGCCCACTGCCTTAACTGAAACAGAGACTTCGCCGTTGCCGGCGTTGAGCACGCTCAGGGGTATCTCGTCTACTCCGGGTATCCACAGCATGATGAATTGTCCCGGTTTGGCTTTGGCACACAGTTTGTCTTTCATGGTGAAGGTTTTCACTGTGTCGTTTTCGGCTTTTATGTCCACGATGGGGGTGGTTCTTAGGGTGTTAAGCGCGGTGAGATTTGCCGACAAGTTCATTCACACTCCGATATCCTTTCCTTTTCAAGTAATCAGTTAAGCCACAGTTAATGTCTTGGAACACGCTGGGCGCCTCCATGGCTATGGCGGTGCCAATTTGAACAGCCGAAGCGCCTGCAAGCAGAAACTCGACGGCGTCGCGCCAATCTGTTATGCCGCCGCAGCCCATTATGGGTGTTTTGACGCATTCGCTGATGTCGTAGACGCACCTCAAAGCGATGGGTTTGATGGCTGGACCAGAAAGCCCACCGCGAATGTTAGTTAAAACGGGCAAAGTGGTTTCCACATCGATTGCCATGGCGCGTACAGTGTTTATGACTGTTAGTGCGTCGGCGCCAGCTTTTGCGGCTACATCTGCGAGTTCTACGATGTCGGTGACGTTAGGAGACAGCTTAACAATGACTGGTTTATTCATTTCTGCTTTGACCTTGCAGACAACATCTCGAAGAAGTTTTGGGTTTCCCCCAATTTCCGAACCCGTATACTTCACGTGAGGGCACGAAACGTTTAGCTCCACAGCGTCAGCGCCTGCAGCTGCGGCTTTCTTGGCTGCAAGGGCGTATTCGTCTGCGGAGTAGCCGTAAACGCTCACTATAAGCGGCACTTGCAGGATGGATTTAGCGTATTTTATTTCTTCGATGTACTCGTTTATGCCGGGGTTGGGTAAGCCCATGGCGTTGATGAGTCCACTTTTCGCTTGGACCACGGTTGGATTAGCGTAGCCCATTCGGGGGTTTACGCCGACCGATTTGGTGACGACTGCTCCTGCGCCGTTTTCGGCAACCGCCTGCATTATGTCGCCTGTGTAGCCTAGGATACCTGAGGCTAGGGCGGTGGGGTTGCCGAGTTGTAAGCCTGCGATATTGACGTTTAACAAGTTGTTGTTCAAGGGTGTTTTTCCACCTGAAACGTTACACTGAAATGTTGTGCGTTTAAAGAGATAAAGCTTCTTTTGAAGCACTGCGCTACAATTTAGGACAGCACGGATTCCACGTTTAAGTTAAGCACAACTTCGGAGATGTCGCTGGCGTACTCTGCGGTTCTCCTCACGCTTTCGATGAGCAGTCGCGTGTTTGCGATTTCTTCAATTTTAACATTTTTAGAAGAGAGGACAGCCTCTTTTTCCAGTTTGTGTATTTGGGGTATCTTTTCAATTACGGATTCGGCTAGGTTGTAGTCGTGTTTGAAGAGGGCTTCCATGGAGTTTTCAAACATGGATATGGCTAAGTTGCTCAGTTTGTCGATTCTTTCAAGAATTTCGTCGTTTACGGGTTCTTTGAGGAGCAATACGTTTTCGGCGATTTTTGTTGCGTGGTCGGCGGTTCGTTCAACCGATTTTGCTATAAGCCTGTAGCCGAGGCAGTTTTTTGGGTTGTCTAAACCGACTTCTTTGATTATTCGCGGGTTTGAGATGGCTAATTTTAGCAATCGCACGATGTATAGGCCGAATCGGTTGACTTCGCGGTCGGTTTCAACCACTGCTTTGGCTGTGGCGTGGTCCAAGTTTTTGAGTGAAGTTACTGCTTCCTTGTGCATGGATGAGGCGATTATGGACATTCGGCTCAGGGCGCTTTGCACGCTGAGTTCAGGGTAGTTAAGCAGGACTTGCAGGGTCAAGTCGGTTGGGGTGTCTGTTACGATTTCTGTTCCAACTAAGTAGTTTCTGGCGAAGATTTTGAGGTGGTTGCGCAATTTTGAGGACAACGGGTTTTGGGTTTGTGTTTTTATGTGGAGAATGTTGTAGCCGATTAGGTACGCGGAAATGGCTTTTCGCATCACGGCTTCTGGGGGGTCGTTTGGTGAAACTTTTATGAAGGCTTCGTCTTGTTTTTCTTTTTTGCCCAGTTTTGGCGGTGTGATTGATAGTGTGCCGTCGTCTTCTTCGTGAAGCACCATGAGGCTGCCTTTTTTGAGTTCGTTTCGTGTGACCCATTCTTTTGGTAGCGAGAGGATGTAGGTTGAGCCGCCTGTTATCTGTAGTTTTCTTTGTTCGTTGTTTTCTCTTCGAGTTGGTTTGGTCAAATCTGACACCACAAACGTTGTCTATAGTAAATCTGTTGTATCGTATATACATACTTCATCTATATAGACTATACATTTTATGTCGAACATCTATAAAACAAACTTTGCCTCAGGTAGTTTTGGAAACGAGGAAACAAAATGAAAACTGCATACACTATTGTTATAGCAATAGTTGCAATCGCCATAATAGCAGGCGGAATTGTTAGCTACTCTTTTCTGTCGCAACCAGCAACATCACCTAGTCCGTCGCCGACAGCTACACCAACCCAAACACCAACCACGAATCCCACAGTAGCACCAACGGCGGTAACGTTGACTGGAGCAGGAGCCACATTCCCCTATCCACTGCTCAGCTCAGTCATCACACAATACGTGAATGACGTCAAACCTAACGTTCAAGTTAACTACCAAGCAATCGGCAGCGGAGGCGGAATATCCGCACTAAAAGGCAAAACCATTGACTTTGCAGGTTCAGACGCACCACTAAGCGCCTCAGACATGGCAGACGTACCTAATGCCCTGCACATTCCAGAAACAATCGGCGCAGTCACAGTAGCATACAACCTCCCAGACGTTCCAACAGGCCTTCATTTAACAGGTCAAGTTATAGCCGACATATTTCAAGGCACCATAACCAAGTGGAACGACCCAGCCATACAAAGTCTAAACAGCGACCTAACACTCCCAGACAAAGACATACTAGTAGTACACCGCTCTGACAGCTCAGGAACCACCTTCATATTCACAGGCTACTTAACCGCAGTAAGCTCTGCATGGGACACGGCGGTTGGTCAAGGCAAATCAGTAGCTTGGCCAGTTGGCATAGGTTCATCAGGCAACACAGGCGTAGCCTCAGTAGTCACAGGACAAAGCTACACCATAGGCTACGTTGAATTAGCCTACGCATTACAAAACAGCATGACCGTGGCGGCAATTCAAAACCCAGCAGGAAACTATGTTCTACCCACACTTGAGGCTACAACACAAGCTGCACAATCAATGGCGTCAGCAGGTCTACCAACAGGCGCCGAAAGTTGGGCAAACGTGAACATACTCAATGCTCCAGATGCACAAGCGTATCCTATAGTCAGCTTCAGTTACCTGTTAGTGTACAAAGAGCTTAACGTAGTCCCCGGCATGACAGAAGCAAAAGCGACAGAACTTGTACAGTTCCTCTGGTACGTCGTGCATGATGGTCAGCAGCTTGCGTCAGGACTAGAATATGCGCCCCTGCCAGCAAACGTTGTGCAACTAAACGAAGCGACAATTCAGTCGATAACTTTCAACGGACAACAACTACCTACAAGCTAAAAGTGACGAGCGCGTTGACGGGCAACTATCAACACCCTTTTTTGTTAACCAATTCAGAGGCATGAGCAGGTCGAAATGAATAGGAAGTTTACGGGAGATAACGTATTCAAAATCTTAGCTGCAGTTATTGCAGCTTCCGCAGTTGTCATTCTCATAGTTACAGCTTACACCCTTGTCAGTGGGTCTGTTCCAGTTTTGCAACGTTTTGGCTTAGGCTTTTTTGCTGGAACACAGTGGAACCCTGTTGAAGGCAGAGAAATCTTCGGAGCGCTCCCGTACGTTCTGGGAACTCTTGTAACTTCAGGCATTGCGCTTCTCATCGGAGTGCCTTTGAGTATAGGTATAGCAGTTTTTCTTGTGGAGATGGCTCCAAAAGCCCTGCGGGTACCAATCGCATACCTTGTAGAGTTGCTGGCAGCGGTTCCAAGCGTAATTTACGGGCTTTGGGGACTTTTCGTTTTTCGCTTCTGGATTCAAAACTACATTGAAATACCCGTATCTAACTCGTTGGGGTGGCTTCCGATTTTCAGTGGAACACCATTTGGCCTTGACGTTTTAACAGCCGGAATAATTCTGGCAATTATGATTATACCCACAGTAGCGTCAATTTCAAAAGAAGTCATTGGGGCAGTTCCCAACTCAATCCGTGAAGGTGCCTACAGCATCGGAGCCACAAAATGGGAAGTAATACGGCACTGGGTGCTAAGTTACGGGCGCTCAGGAATCTTCGGCGCAGTCATTTTGGGATTAGGCAGAGCGGTGGGCGAAACAATGGCCGTCACCATGGTCATAGGAAACACCATAGGTCCCGCTGCAATTCCCACTTCTCTTTTCAAGCCAAGCCAAACAATGTCATCCCTCATAGCAAATGGTTTCCTAGAATCAACAGCATCATTGGAAAAGTCAGCTTACATAGGCGTGGGTCTTTTCTTGCTTCTGCTAAGCCTGATAATTAACATCGCAGCGCATGTGATGGTTACTCGCGTCCTGAAAGTTAAAGGAGGAGCTGTTGAATGATTAACAATTATGCCTTCAGAAAGTTCAAGAACAGGCTCTTCTTTGTGTTGTGCCTCGCATGTGTTGTCATAGCAATCGTGCCTCTGTTAAGCATACTCTACGAAGTCATCGCAAGAGGCGCGCCCCAACTCAGTTGGGAATTTTTAACGCAAGGACCTGGAACAATAGGTGTTTCTGCAGGTGGTATCGGTCCTGCCATACAGGGCAGCTTAATTCTTATCGGTTTAACTAGCCTCATCGGGATTCCAGTGGGCATACTTTCAGGAGTTTACTTAGCGGAATTCGGAAACAACAGGTACGCTTCGGCTATGAGAACGGTGAACGATGTGCTCACAGAGTTTCCCTCAATCATCGTAGGAATCACAGCGTTCAGCGTGGTTGTCCTCACCATGGGGTCTTTCTCAGCCATTGCAGGTGCAGTTGCGCTTTCCTTCATCCTAATTCCCGTAGTCGCCCGAACCACCGAGGAATCTTTGAAGCTGGTGCCAAACTCTGTTCGAGAAGCATCCCTCGCTTTAGGCGCACACAAATGGAGAACCACCCTCAGCGTGGTTTTGCCAGCGGCAAAATCAGGTTTAGTCACTGGAACGCTACTTGCGGTTGCAAGAATCGCAGGTGAAACAGCACCGCTGATTATGACGGTTTTAGGCAACACTTATTTCTTCCAAGGTTTTGGTCAACCTATGGATGCTTTGCCTTTGAGAATCTGGCGCAACGCGCTTCAGCCTTATCCTGAATTGCAGGCTCAGGGTTGGGGCGCCGCTTTGGTTCTGATTTTGATAGTTTTAGCTCTTAACATTGGTGTTAGATTGGCAAGTAGAGGTCGATTTAGAAAGTGAATAAGAAATGAACAGCAAAGAAAACACAGAAAAAAGCTACACCGAGCAAATGCGTCCAGACGTGAAAATGCAAAGCATCGGATTGAACGCGTGGTTTGGACAAAAACAAGCCCTCAAAGACATAAACCTCACAGTAAAAGCCAACGCGGTTACAGCCATCATTGGTCCTTCGGGGTGTGGAAAATCCACGTTCATTCGTACGCTCAACAGGATGCATGAGCTGGTTCCAACCGCCAAAATGTCGGGGCAGGTTCTATTGGATGGCAAAGACATTTACGCAGACGAAGTGGATCCTGTGCAAATCCGCCGAAGAGTCGGTATGGTTTTCCAGAAACCAAACCCATTTCCAACAATGTCAATTTACGACAACGTAGCTGCAGGATTGAAACTAACGGGAGCCAAAAAAGGAAAAAACCTTGACGAAGTAGTGAAGCGGAGCCTTGAGCAGGCAACCCTGTGGGAAGAGGTAAAAGACGACCTGAAAAAGCCTGGAACGAGCATCTCAGGCGGACAGCAGCAAAGATTATGCATCGCTCGGGCGATTGCGTTGCAGCCTGAAGTTATTCTCATGGATGAGCCCTGCTCAGCACTAGACCCCATAGCCACCGCAAAAATTGAAGAGTTAATCGTGAACCTAAAAAACGATTACACAGTGGTTATTGTAACGCACAGCATGCAGCAGGCTGCGCGGGTTTCGGACTTCACAGCTTTTATGTACCTTGGACAACTTGTAGAGTTTGGGGAAACCTCGGGCGTGTTTGAGAACCCGAAAAACGAGTTAACAGAAAAATACATAACAGGAAAATTCGGTTAAGGTGAAAAATATGGATAGACTCTTAGACAGAGGCTTAGAGCAGCTAACAGCCATGGTCCACAAAATGGGCGATACCGCAGAAAAAATCATAGCCATATCCCTGCGCGGATTCATCAGGGGAAAGGACACCTCAGAGGATGTACATGAATTATCAGAAGTCCTTGTCGCCATGACCATGGAGGTCGAAGAGAAAGCCTTCGGACTAATAGCCAAATATCAACCCGTGGCTTCAGACCTGAGAATAATCAATTCCTACATGAAAATCGCCTACGACTTCGAAAGATACGGCAGATACGCATGGGACATAGCCTACATTGGTAAACGGCTAGGCGGACTGAAAAAATGTGACCCATGGATACCCGAGCACATCGCAGACATGAGTGAAAAAGTTCTATTAATGGTCAAAATAAGCATTAACTCGCTCAAGAGCCACGACACGGAACTCGCCCAAACCGTCTCCAAAACAGAGCAGGAAGTGGACGAAATGTACTTCCAGTTTCTAGACAAGCTGGTGAAAGAAGCATCCGCAACAAACCAGTGTACCATCTCAGGTGTGCTCGTAGTAAGATACTTAGAACGCATAGCTGACCACGCAACCTACGTATCAGAAGCAGTAGTCTACATCGCAACCGGCAAAAAAGTTACGCTAAGATAAAAAAGGCATAAAACTTCTATGCACCAAGTATCTCTTGTGTTTATCTTTTGCACCATAATTGTTAATAAGTCAGAACAATAACCCATTTACCCCATCACAGAAGTGAACATGAATGGCACAAACCGGGACAAAAATAGTCCTAACTGCGTCAGCAACAGAGATGAGCGAATACGGCAACAGTCCCTTCATAGCCTTTGTAGGCGGCTTCGCAAGTGGACCAGTACCAAAATGGCTCATACGAAAATACCTCTACCCACCAGTGGAACGCACTGCAGAGGGCAGGGCAAAAGTTGCTCCGTACGGCTTAAGAAAAGTCGAAGCCATTCTACTTGAAAACGGTTTTTCAGAATCTGAAGTGGCAGTTGTTCACCCAGCAGACTTAGAAAAGTTTGTTGGACCTGAAACGAAAGCGGTAGGCATAAGCAGCATGGACCCAACTGGAATGGGCTATGTCAGCAAAACCTACAGTTCCCTAGTTGGCGGCGGCGAACCCATGAATGCTGTGGAGTTCAAAGCTTTAGCCAAAAACCCCGCCATACTCACTTACAAGCCCAAGGTTATTGTGGGAGGTTTCGGTAGTTGGCAACTGGAACGTAAAAGGTTAACAAAAGATTATGGGGTTAACTGCCTCGTTGTTGGCCCTGGACAGAAAACAATTGTCGACATTTTCAAGAAAGCTGTCGCAGGTGAACCACTACCTCAGAAGACTCGTTCTCCTATGGCTCAGGACGAAGAAGCCCCAATGATTAAGCATGCAGCTATCCATGGCGCAGTGGAAATCAGCAAAGGCTGTGGAAGAAACTGCCAGTTTTGTACGCCCACGGTGCAGCGGAAAGTTGACACACCGTTGGAAACGATTGTTAAAGAAGTGGAATTAACAGCTAAGGAATTCAAAGAGAACGGTACCAACATCACATTGGTCACTGAGGACCTGTTTTTGTATGGTGCGAAAGACAAAACGTTTGTGCCCAACGACGAAGCCGTGGTCAAACTTGTTAAGAGTGTTGCTGCGGTTCCCAACGTGAAGGGCATTCAGCCAAGTCACATGTCGCTTGCGCCTGTTGTGAACAAGCCTGACATGATTAGGGATGTTGCAGAAGTTTTGCTTCAACATTCTTGGTACACGCACAACGGGAAACCCATCGTAACGGCGGAAACAGGCATCGAAACAGGCAGCGTGCGGCTTATGAAGAAGTACATGGCTGGGAAAATGTTGCCATACAAGCCTGAACAATGGAAGGAAATTGTAGAGCAAGCGTTTGGCATCTTGAATGATAATGATTGGTATCCGTTGGCTACCTTGATTGTGGGGTTGCCTGACGAAACCGAAGACGACGTTAATGAAACGTTGTCGTTGATGGATGATTTGAAGGATTACAACTCGTTCTATGTGCCGCTGTTCTTTGTTCCTCTGGAAGACTGCTTGCTGATGAATAAACGCGGTGCAGAACTTGATTCGCTGACAAAGATACGCTGGGAATTCCTCACGCGCTGCTGGGAGTATAACGTGCGGATTTGGCGCAACACCTTCTTGGGAGCCAGAATAACAAATCCCACATTGCTAAAAGCAGTAAACAATGCGGCGATTCCATTTGCTGCAAAAATCGCGCAGACCTATTACGGTTTGAGACGGGATGAGCAGATAGGCGACGTTATCTGGAAACTGTCAAAAGCTTAACTTTGAAGCATTCGAGATTTGTGTGGATAACCCTTAAGTAAGGTGGTTCTGCCTTAAAGTGTATGTTCCGTGAAGTGAGAGGCTTTGCCCAGTTCATCTCTGTTGAGAGAGGCTTAATGCTTTTCATGATTTCTGTTGGGGTAACGTTCCTGACTGCGCAGTCTCTGGCTTGGTCACAGGCTCTTTTCTTGGGTATTGTTGTGTTTTGCATCTGGAGCGCTGTGGACGCCATGAATAATTTGTGTGATGTAGATTTAGATGCTCTCTCTGACCCACTACGCGCACAGTTCACCAAGAAACTGGGAAGAGTTGGGCTGTTTATTGCGTTGGCGTTTACCGGAATTTCTTTAGCTTTAGGCTTTGTCACCATGATTCCTTACGTGGTGTTGTTTGTGGCGTTAGGCATAGTTTTCGGTGTGCTGTATTCTGTTCCGCCTTTTAGGCTTCGGAAAACCGCATACAAACCCATTGTGAATTTTACTGTGGGAGCAGTTCCAGTGTTGATTATTGCGGCTTTCTTTGACGTGTTCACAATTAACATGGTAACGTTGGTTTTGCTCATAGGCGTAACTACAGCGGTGAACAGTTTATGGGAGGATTTGGCTGATTACGCTTCAGACTCCAACAGTGGCTCCCGAACGGTGCCGATAATCTTTGGCTTCCGCAAAGGACTTTTCATCACGATAATTATGGGTTATGTTATGATTCCTTTGATGGTTCTGGTTGGTTTGCTTTTCCAGCTGAACTGGGTTTATTATGCTGCTTTGTCTGCGCTTACTGTTTTTCTTTCTTTACGCTTAGTCCAAAAGCGGGTTACGCTGTTTAGAGACTACAAGGCGGACGCGAAGAAACTGCATAAGCTGGGCGAAGTGTTAGCCAAAGACTTCGTTATAATAGCTATCATGTTCACGTTGAGCCTGATGCTGAGTAGCCTGCTGAAAATCAATCCCCTCTTATTTTAGGCTAAACTTCGTAGCCCAAGCCAAAATCTGAAGTGCCCAAGAGAACTATTGCTTGGAGCAGTCTATAGCCCCCTATATATAGAATCCAACATGGTTTTTGACCTCTGACAGGACCCTATGGTTTTGACCTGCCCCTTTCCCTCTTTACCCTTTTCCAGTTTCAACGCACTCTGAGACTGAATCTGTTCATCAATTATCTCGCTTGAAGGCACCTGCCTCCTCGTAAATAACGTCAATAACTCATAAGAAATTGAAAATGGGGTTGAAAAGGTCTTAAGGCAGAACCTTTATGCTGTATTTGGGAACACAAGTGGTAACGGACTACTGGATTTTTAAGGTACAAACCGAAGAAGGCGGCCTGTATCGTAGACATGGTTTTGACCTCTTTGTACATCGGACAAAAGAGGGTTTTTGGGGTATTCGAGAGTATAATGAAAAAGGGCGCTTAGAATCAAACATTGGAAACCTGAAAAAAGGCGACAATGTTGTGTTCTATCTAGTTGGTGCAGGTGGGAGTCGTTTTGTTGGAACTTGTGTTTTGGATTCAGGTTTTGAGCGGCTAGACCCTGAAAGAGCAAAACTGATTGTTCACCCTGAATATTTGGATTGTGAAACGGGCGTTTTTTTGAAGGACGTTGAGCGGTGGGCTAAGCCTTTGCCAATTGAAAACTTGCGAGGGAAAGATTCTTTTGTTGCAGGCGGCGGAAAGTTTGGCTCACATTTTCAAGGAAGCATCAAAAAAATAAAGCACAAAGGAGAATACAACATCATAATCCGCGAGCATGAACTCATGGTCTAAAGCGAGTTCAAAGGGCTACCAAAAATCTTATGAGCTAATCCTTACTACGAGGATACTAGTAAGGTGGAAAAGTATGGTTTACTGTTCTAAGTGTGGGATGTTGAATTCTGACGACGCTAACGTCTGCGTCAAATGCGGCGCTCCACTCAATTCTGGTACAGGTAGCGAGACAGGTCCTTACTGGAAACACAGGCATCAACATGAAGGAGACTACCATTATCACAGAGGCGGCGGAGGCATCGCAGGTCTAGTCATAGGCATAATCATAATTGTTGTCGGCTTGAGTTTTCTGCTGTCCGATGTCTACGGCGTATCCATACCGTGGTGGCCAATGGTCATAATCATTGTGGGCATTTGGCTTCTGGTTCGCGCTGTCATGTGGCGACGCAGATACTAAGTTGGCGGCAGCAACCCAGTTTTCCATTTTTCCTGTTCACTGCTTAAAAGTTGCAGAGCCGAAGTGTCGAACGTTTATTCACGTTTGTTCACAAAAAAGTTATATTACAACATGTTGAAAGGTGTAGTCTATTAATGGGGTAAATGGTCAAATGGCGAAATACATTTTCGTAACAGGAGGAGTGCTAAGCTCAGTTGGCAAGGGAATTTTAACTTCTTCAATTGGCAAAATGCTTCAAACACGAGGAATAAAAGTCACAGTCATAAAAATTGACCCGTACGTGAACGTTGACGCTGGCACCATGAACCCGTACATGCACGGCGAAGTCTTCGTCACCGACGACGGCGGCGAAACCGACCTAGACCTTGGCTGGTACGAACGCTTCCTTGATTTAAGTCTCAAGCAAGAGAATAACCTCACCACGGGACTCATTTACAAGTCAGTTATTGAGAAAGAACGCCGCGGCGACTTCTTGGGAAGATGCGTCCAAATCATCCCCCATATAACCAACGAAATCAAGAACCGCCTGCGCGCCATAGCCCGAAGCTCAAACGCTGACGTTGTCCTCACCGAAGTAGGCGGCACAGTAGGCGACATAGAAGGCTTACCCTTCCTAGAAGCCATACGCCAAATGCGCCTCGAAGAAGGCTCCGAAAACACCCTCTATGTACATGTTGCGCTGGTTCCAATCTTAGACGTCACCATGGAAATGAAAACCAAGCCGTTGCAGCACAGCGTAAACGAGCTTCGACGTATCGGTATTCAGCCTGACACCATTGTTGCCCGTAGCCCAAAAATGATTGATGCTGAAGCCCTGCGGAAAATCGCGTTGTTCGGCACAATTCCTGAAACTGCTGTGTTCTGTAGCTACAACGCAGATTCAGTTTATCAGGTTCCGCTTATTTTGGACAAGCAGGGCATGGGTGACTTTATTTGCCAACGATTTGGTTACAAATGCAGTGGTGCAGACTTTACAGAGTGGAAACATTTTGTTGACGCCATAGTGAAACCCGAGCATGAAGTTAACATTGCGTTAGTTGGCAAGTATGCAGGGTTGACAGACAGTTACGTTAGCATGAGTGAAGCGCTACGCCACGGCGGTGCAGCTTGCAAAACCCGTGTATGCATCACGTATCTGGAAGCAGAAAAGTTTGAACAGAATCCTGAGTGCATAAATGACCTGAAAAACTACGATGGCATATTTGTTCCATACGGCTTTGGAGCAAGAGGCACCGAAGGAAAAATTGCAGCTGTCAAGTTTGCACGGGAAAACGACATCCCCTTCCTTGGTATATGCTACGGTTTCCAGCTGGCAACCATCGAGTTTGCAAGAAACGTGTGCAACTTAAAAGACGCAAACAGTAGCGAAATCAACCCGGACACTCCGCACCCAGTCATAGACCTTATGCCTGAACAACGCGGAATAGAATACAAAGGCGCAACCATGCGGTTAGGCGTGCACAAAATCATACTGGAAAAAGGCACAATGGCACACAACCTGTACAAAACCAACGAGATACATGAACGTCACCGCCACAGATTCGAAGTCAACCTAGACTACTACGAGGTTCTCACAAAAAACGGCTTAATCTACTCAGGCAAAAGCACAGACGGCAGAAGAATGGAAACCATGGAGCTACCCAACCGATACTTCTTCTTTGCTTCGCAGTTCCACGGAGAATTCAGAAGCCGACCCGGCAGACCTTCACCTGAATACTACGGATTCATCAGTGCATGCATAAACAAAAAAATGGGTAAACCTAAGCCCACCTTTTCCTAGTTTCTTCACAGTTTGACTGTAGTCAGACACAATTTTTGAATTTTTATTGTTACGGGCGCTTTGCTTCAAAACAGGGTCAACGTTTTAAGGCGTCTTCTTCACAGTTTCTGTATTGACGACGAGTGCAAAAAATTGGGCAACAACCAAGCAGATGCCACCGAAAGATTTCGCCAGAGCCTCGAAAATGCCGTAAACTACGCTGAAGTCTGGCAGACCGTGAAAGACACGGTGGATTACGCTTTGAGCAAACGCGGAGGCGGCATGATGCTTTTCTTAGATGATTTGCCACTTCAGGTAGGTGCGTACTACCCGTTAGGAACCAACAATATAGTCTTGAACAGGCACCTTGTTGACATAGTGGAAGCTACGATAAGCAACAAAAAAGTGGTGAACGCGTTAGTCTACAACCTGCTGCTGCACGAGTACCTACATGCGCTGGGCGAGTTGTCAGAAGTGACAGTTAGACACCAAGTGGTCGTTGTAGCGCAGAAGTGCTTCGGCGAAGACCACATAGCCACGGTTTTAGCGCGAAAGTCGCCGTGGATTCTACTCAAAGACATACCCTTTGAAGCTGCCAACGCGCCTAAACGGGTAATGCAAATTGTAAGAAACTTTGAGAAAACAGACAAGTACATAGTCTAAACATTAAAAAGAGAAAGCAGGGTTTGCTGGGGCTTTGGCGGATGGAAAGATTTTTGGAGAGAATGAAAACCCTTTAGCTGCTACCACTGCTTAAAGTGGAACCGCCAAAGCCCACTCAGCCCCATTTCACTGCAATGCAACCTGCGAAGCCACATGATGACTCCGGTCGTAGAAGCGACGACGTATCAACTCGCCATTTTGCTGTTAAGATGTTCCGTGGGCGAGGCTATTTAACTTTTTGCAATAAACACTGACATTATTGATGATTATTAGCTTATTTTCCATTTTTGGGTTAGTTACGTCATTTATTTAGTCGTAAACTATTATGACAAACAAATTTATGGTGCAATAGCGAAGTTTATCTACCCAAAAGGTACGCTATATTGAAGTAGACATGGGGTTTGGGGCGAATGCGTGCTGAAGTTAAAGTTGACAAAATTGACATAAAAATTTTGAAGCACCTAATCAGAGATGCACGTGCCAATTTGAAGGATATTGCTAAAGACTGCGGTGTTTCCGCCAATGCCATATTTAAACGCATTAACCATTTAGAAAAAAGTGGTGTGGTGAGGGGATACTCGCTTATTTTTTCCCCCGAAGTAGCAGGTGACTTCAAAAGTTTTTCAACTATTTGGTTAAATATTGATTTGACCCATGAAACTGCGGCTGTGGAATTCCTGCGAAAACAGGATGGCTTGTTTAACATTTTTCGATGTGTTGGGCGTTACGATATAGTTGCGTATTGTGCAACAAAAAGCATTCACAAGTTAGAAGAGACCTTGCAGAACTTAAAGAAACAAGAGTGGTTCAGAGAAATTGTTGTTAACATCTGGTCTGATACACAGCTGTTGACTCTTGAAAATGTCGAACTAAAACCTATATGAGAAAGATAATGTATGTTAGACAAAATCGACCAAGCCATATTAGAGGAATTGTTTAAAGATTCACGGACACCGTTCACTACAATCGCCGCGAAACTTGGAGTTTCCCCCGGCACTGTCAAAAACCGATTCAAAAAAATGCAGGAAACAAAAATAATAGGTGCCTGTTCAGCTGATGTTGATTTGGCAAAATTTGGGTATCAATGCAAAGTCTTTCTTATGCTAAAGATTTCAAGAAATGAAGATAAATCAGCCGTAATAGACAAAATTTCTCGCATTCCAAACGTGATTGCTACTTCGGGGATAATTGGAGATTTTGATTTGTTCACTCTGGCTATAGCGAAAGACATCAAGCACCTTGACAAGATACTAAAAGACATACGGTCAGCGGGCATTGAGCAGATAGAAATTGCGTTATCAATAAGAAAAGTTATCCCCTTGATGCCTGACAAACCATAACCAGCCATGTTCTTAGCCTAAAAAGTTGAGAAGTTTCGGTACTTTTAAGGGCGTAAGGACAACTTCACTTTGATTCCCTGTTGGCGCCAACAAAAAATTGGGGTTAAGCGGTTATTTTCTCTACGAGCCTAAGCAGTTGGTAGCCGAAAAGAATCGCTGCAAAATAAGTCGGCCACAAAATCACTGGCCAGTTTGCAGGAAGATAATTCCACAGGTTCATAGAAACCGAGAAGAACTCCATGGATGCCAACGCAATCATTCCGAAAACGGCTAGGATTAGTTGTTGTTTGACTTCTTTTTTGTGTATCTGCCTTCTTCTGATTATAGTTATGGTGAGCCAGCCTAAGATGAATGCTGCGAAGAGTATGTACCAGCTTGAACTGAACTGGAAATCGAACGTCAT
>CALMWK010000154.1 GCA_937873375.1 Candidatus Bathyarchaeota archaeon | reverse complement strand
TTTACTTGATTACTCCCATACTACGAGTAGTTGTGGCTTATGCAGAATGGAAAACCATCAGGTACTTCCTGTGGCTGTGGTTCATAGGAACAGCAATCACACCCGTCCTCAACTTAGCTGACCCAATTAACCTCAACGGCTTAATTTTTATAATAACAGGATGGATTGGCTACTTCATCTTAGGACCATACTTACTAAGAATACGACCGCGCTCGTGGGTTTTGTATCTTCTCTTGTTCACGGGAACCATATGGACGATAATGGGCACCTACATTTTAACGGGTACCATAGGCGAAAAATTCGGCCAATTCTTCTGTGAATTCACCAGCGTCAGCGTAATTATGGCCTCAGTTGCGCTGTTTATGCTTCTAGCGAACTTTCCAATTAACAGAATTAAAAACAGTTTTCCCAAAGCCAACAAACTTCTGAGGCTAATCAGCCAGAACACTTTGCCGATTTACCTGTTCCACGTGATGGTTCTGGAGTCGCTTCAAAGAGGCTTTTTCGGATTCCAGATAAGCATAGCAACCATGAACCCAATTATAGAAGTTCCTTTGCTCACCGTGGTTACGCTTTTCATCTGCCTCGGAGTGATTTACCTTCTGAAAAAAATCCCGATTATAAAAAAATTAGTCGGTTAGGGACTTTTCGGGGAAGATTGTTGCTTTTGTTTTATGGCTGCCAGTTTCCCGCCTGCCCGAATCATAGCTTTGTCAAGGTCACTGATGTCTAACTCAACTTGGAAAGTCAAGCCGATCGCAGTGTCTTTCACGGTCAAAGTTCGCTCCAAGTTGCCAATGTCCAGCTCCAAAGTGTCACCCTGAGCTATGCCATCATAATCTTGCTTGTCCGCAAACGTCAACGGCACAATCCCAAAGTTAACCAGATTCGCAAGGTGGATGCGGGCGAAGCTTTTTGCTATGACAGCTTTGACTCCGAGGTATTTGGGTGATAGGGCTGCGTGTTCCCTGCTGGAGCCTTGGCCGTAGTTTTCGCCGCCCACGATGAAGCCGCCTTTTTTCTGGAGGGCTCGTTTGGCGAAGGCAGCGTCCACACGGCAAAACGTGTAATTGCTTATCTCGGGTATGTTGCTTCGCAGGGACATTATTTCGGAGCCGCCGGGCAAGATGTCGTCGGTTGAGATGTTGTCGCCTACTTTGAGCAGAACATCCCCTCTGAGCGTGCCCTGCACAGGTGGAAATGCAGGTAAAGGCGTGATGTTAGGTCCCATGACGATTTCCGTTTTACCCATCGCCTCAGGATTTGGGAAGATGAACATGCTGTCGCTGACTATGAATTTCTCAGGCAAATTGATGCTTGGATATTCGCCGAGTTTTCGGGGGTCAACGATTTTGCCGTAAAGTGCAGCCGCCACAGCTGTTTCAGGACTAACCAAGTAGACTTTGGCGTCTTGGGTGCCGGACCTGCCTTTGAAGTTGCGGTTAAACGTCCTAAGCGACACCGCCCCGCTTGTGGGTGCCTGCCCGATGCCTATGCATGGACCACACGCATTCTCAATTATTCGAGCACCTGCACGTATGAGGTGAATCAGCTCGCCGCTTGCTGCAAGATTCTCCAGAACCTGCCGCGACCCAGGCGAAATTGTGAGGCTGACTTTGTCGCTGATTTTTCTACCCTTCAACATGGCAGCCACCATTTTCAGGTCGCGCAGTGAAGAGTTGGTGCAGCTTCCGATACAAACTTGGTCTACTGGGGTGCCTTCAACTTCGCTGACGGCTTTGACGTTGTCGGGGCTGTGCGGCAAAGCAATCATAGGCTCAACAGTTTTCAGGTCTATGTCGAGAACTTCGCTGTAGGCGGCGTTATCGTCAGCAGCAAGGGGCACCCACTGGTCTTCTCGGCCTTGACCTTTAAGGAAAGCTTGTGTGACTTCGTCGGAGGGAAACACGGATGTGGTGGCGCCTGTCTCGGTGCCCATGTTTGTGATGGTTCCGCGTTCTGGAACTGACAGAGTTTTGACGCCTGAGCCGCAGTATTCAAGGATTTTGTTGACGCCGCCTTTCACGGTGAGTTTCTGCAGAACCGCAAGTATAACGTCTTTGGCGGAAACAAAAGGCGAAAGCGCGCCAGTCAACCTTACGCCGACTACCTCGGGCATTTCTAAGTAGAAGGGTTCGCCAGCCATAGCAGCGGCGACATCTAAACCTCCAGCGCCAATAGCAATCATACCCATGCCGCCTGCGGTAGGTGTGTGGCTGTCGCTGCCCAGAAGCGTGTATCCGGGTCTTGCAAAACGTTCCAAGTAAACTTGGTGACATATGCCGTTGCCTGGACGAGAGAAAACGATGCCGTACTTGGCGGCGACACTCTGCAGGTAGCGGTGGTCGTCTGCGTTTCTGAAGTCGTTCTGCAGCATGTTGTGGTCAACGAAGCTGAGGCTCAGCTTGGTTTTGACTTTTTGGACGCCCATGGCTTGGAATTCCAGATACGCTAGAGTTCCTGTTGAGTCCTGTGTGAGGGTGTGGTCTATTTTTAAGCCGATTTGCTCTGATGGTTGGAGTTTTCCTTCGGCGAGGTGGTTGGTGAATATTTTTTCGGATAAGTTCTTGCTCATTTTATTTTCCGCCAGTTCAATAGACCATTCAAGTTGGTTCTGTAGTTTAGGGGATAAGGAATCACAGATTTAAGTTTCGCGCCAAAAAACTGACCCTTTCCGAGCATGCACTATTTTTTCACAGCCAAAAGTAGGCGCTATTAAGGTAATCAGACCTTGAAAAGGAAGAGGGTGGAATGGTTTACTTGAAGAAGTGGAGGTTGAAGGCGAAACGTGTGTTGCACTATTACTCTAGCAGGGTGTGCATTGTATCATGGTGTGCATCAGATCAGACTTTGTGACCATGCCCAGTATCTTCTTGGGGTTCTCTGGGTCCACAACAAGGACACGTCCTATTTCGTGTTTGCTCATCTTTTTGAACGCGTCCAAAGCGGTGTCGCCGACGTTAACGAAGGCAGGTTTCCGATGCATCACTTGACTTATTAGAGTTTTTTCTCTTCGTGCCTTGTCAATCTGTGCAGCTTCTTCTATACTTATCATTCCAACTGGGACGCCTTCATCATTCACTACTGGGTACCCAACGTGATGTTGTCGTGTCATTAAATCTAACAGGTCACTTATCGACATGTTTTGAGGCACAGTCTTAACGTCACGTGTCATCACGTCTTCAACTTTGACCTGAGCCAGAGCATCACTTTCGCGAAGCATAAGAACTGGGAGGTAGCCGAATTTTTCTTCCATCGTCTTGGCTTCTTTAAGCGCAGCGTTTCGCTTCTGTATAGCTGCCCGAACCACACGTTCGTACACGTTGGGCTCCTGTTCCATGACCCATGTGTTGATAACGCCGTTTTCTACTGCGTCGTAGAAGAAGTCTTCGCCTGCCTTGGTTCGGATAATCACCGTAGACCAGTCCTCTAAGGGGTAAGCACTACCGATGGAGATGTCAGCCAATTCATTTGTGAAGTCCGTGCAGGTTCTGCAGCTGGGTAAAATATGTTTTTCAATTTCCGCTATGGGAATCCTTATGACGTCGTTAGCTGTTTGCACCACGAACTTTGAGGACAAACGCATATGCTTGATTTCTGAAGGCTTAACATTATAGTTCTTCTGTATGTACTCCAACAGCGGAGTCATGGAAAACGAGCCGAAACAGAACAACCCCAAAGTTATCGCCAAACTATTTCCGAGCTTGTGCTGCCACGCCTCCATTTTGCGAAGAGCCAACACATGACAAGGCACACCCACGAAAGCAATTTTTGTTTTCCCGTAGCCGTACACTGCGCTACCGTATGCTTTAGCAACTGATGAAGGAAAGAACTTGCTGCCAACCGCGGACAATATGTCGTCTGGTACAAGAGCAACGGAAGCCTTAGGTTTTGATGGATTGTCAGCTTCCGCTTGAGAAACTATAGCGCTGTCAAAAAGCTTCTTTTCAACACCGTAAGTTAAAAGTGAAGTAACCACTGCGCCACCGCGACTTTGCTCTCGAAGCTGCGGGTCAACTGCTTGGGCGAGCACGATTTTCCGGTAGTAGCCCAAGGCTTCATGCTTGGCGGGCGCATCAGAAACCGACTTGAGAGCCCTAAGTTGCAGGGCTTCAGAATGAGGACAAATCTCGTAGCATATGGGGCACAGGTCCAAGTCCTTGGAGCAGTCATGTAAACGGTTAACTTTTTCTGATTCTACTTGCAACGCACCCACGGGGCAGGCAGCCTCACAAGCGCCACATAACGTGCAAAACCCATGGCGAATTATCTTTTTGTTCAAAACGTTGTAGGCTATGAGCGAATCAGGGTTTGACTGTTTTTGCACCATTACTCTCGCCCCACATGATGGAAAAGGGTTTGCAACCTTAAATACATAACCATTCAGTACATTACATTCCAGAATTAAAACTGAAGAACAGATTTATGAACCCACAGCAAACGCCTTTGAAAAAGGCTCAAAAATACTTCACGCCGAAACGCCTAACTATTTTTATCAAGGGAGTTTTTAAATAATTTCCCTAATCATCTCGAATTCAAAAAGTAAGTTGAACCCGCTTCGAGTTAAACTTCAGGATGTAGAAACAGAGCCTGATTGAATTTATAAGGTAGTTCGCGTATAAGAGCAGTAAACGTTTTGTGTAATCGGAGAGAAAACACGGAACGTCATCTACACCAATAAAAACAAAAAGGAGGATAAAAAATGACTGAAAGACCACAAGATGTCATCTTCGTTGGAAACAAACCGCCAATGAGCTATGTGCTAGCCATCATAACAGCTTTCTCTTCAGGCACCGCAAAAGAAACCACCCTGAAGGCACGCGGACAAGCAATCACCACAGCAGTCGACGTAGCTGAAATCACCAGAAACCGCTTCATCAAAGACTTAAAGGTCACCAAGATAGCCATTGGAACAGCTGAGATGCCACCACGAGAAGGCGAAACCAGATCCAGAATGGTTTCCACGATAGAGATAACTCTTACAAAAGAGTAAACACAAAGCGGAGCAACGAAAACAAAACTTCGCTCTCCAATTCTTTCTACATTTTGTGCAGCATCAAACTTTTCTTAACAGAACGAATTTCTTACGGTTGGGTTTTCTTGAGCTTTTCACGTTCTGCAAGATAAGACTCAACTTTCTCAACCACTTCCGCGAATGCCTTCGCTGCTGGAGAATCCGCGTGTGCAATAACAAAAGGCAAACCCTTGTCCGCGTCTGCGCCAACTTTTGGGTCTATAGGGATGCTGCCTAGGAAAGGCACTTGAGTTTCTTCAGAGATTTTTTTTCCGCCGCCAGCCTGAAAAATGTCAACTTTTTCTCCACAATGTGGGCATATGAAGCCGCTCATGTTTTCGACCACGCCTATGATGGGCATGTTGAGGCGTCTTGCGAAAGTTATCGCCTTCTTGACTATGCTACTGGAAAGCTCGCTGGGCATGGTTACGACTATGACGCCGTCGATTTCGGGTAAAAGCTGGGCTATGCTTAAGGGTTCGTCGCCTGTTCCCGGAGGCAAATCAATAAAGAGCACGTCAAGTTCGCCCCAGACGATGTCTTGGAGAAACTGGCGTATGGCGCCCATTTTGAGGGGACCTCGCCATATGGTGGGAATCTCTTCTGAGAGGAAGAAGTCTATGGAAACCACTTTCATGTTTAGGGGTCCTGTGACGGGGAAAGCGCCTGGGGGACCTACTTTTAATCGTTGTCCAGTTAAGCCTAATAGTCGTGGGACGCTGGGTCCGTGAATGTCTGCGTCGAGTATGCCTACCTTGTTTAGGTTAGCGTGTTGGGCGAAGGCTGCGGCTAGGTTGACGGTTACGGTGCTTTTGCCGACTCCGCCTTTGCCGCTTATGACGGCGATTTTGTGTTTGATTTTGCCCATTTTTGCGTGGAGAAGTTGCTGTTGCTCAAGCAGTTTTTGTCTGCGAGCTTCCATGGGGTTTGGGGTTTCGTTTGTTGTGGTCACAGAAAACACCAGTGTCAGATGAATTTTGATGTTGAAGTGGACTAAAAAGTGTTTCGTCCTGTGTTGTTATTGTTTGTAGCCGATTTTGCGCAGGAATTCTCTGCGTTCCCGTATGTCCGCGTCAGTTTCTATGCCTTTGCTTTTGAAGCCGTCTACAACGCCGATTATTCCTCTGCCCTGCTCAGTTTCCGCAATTAACACTTGCAACGGGTTTGCGGTTGCCGCGTAAATCGTGCAGACTTCAGGCACTTTTTTGACTTTATCCAGCACGTTTATGGGGTATGCGTTCCGCAGGATTATAAGGAAGCTATGTCCGCAGGCAATTTCGAAGGCTTTTTCGGATGCCAACTGTCGGAGTTCTTCGTCGTTTCCCTCATGCCTAACCAGACAGGGTCCGCTGCTTTCGCAGAAGCCTAAGCCGAATTTTATGTTTGGGACGGCGTTGATTAGGGCTTCGTAGAGGTCTTCAGCGGTTTTTATGAAGTGGGCTTGGCCTAGGATTATGTTGGCGTCTTTGGGCGGGTCAATTTTGACTGTTTTGAACTCAACCATCGTGTGGTTCCTCTGCAAGTTAGATTTGGGCGGCGTGGTGTTTTAGGTTTTGCGGTTACAAGGCTTTAGGTGCTACTGAACAAGTCAGCGTCATATTTGGAGTCTAATAGTAATTCATTGCAGAAACGATAGAGGGGATAGGTCAAATCTGAAAAAAGGGTAGGGGGAGGGGGTCGAAGAAACGTAGGGTACCTATCAGAGGTCAAGAAGTTTGCGGGAAAAGGCAGACAAAACCTAAATATCAAGGAACTCGTTAAAGATTCAGAAAACAGTTGCGGGCTGGTAGTTCAGCTGGTATGAACGCTTGACTTGCACTCAAGAGGTCGGGGGTTCAAATCCCCCCCAGTCCACTTAACGTCATTTTTACGGATTCTCTGTTTAATCAAAACGCTATGGTTTGTTTTTGAACATTAAGGCGCCGTTCTTCTCATCGACCACAATAACAGAGTTTTTATCCACTTTCTCCTGCAGGATTATCTTTGACAGCTCATTGAGGACGTTTTTTTGAATTACCCTTTTTATTGGTCTTGCACCAAATTGAGGATCGAAACCTACCTTGGCAATGTAATCGATGGCTTTTTTTGTGACTTCTATTTTGACGCTGTTCTTGTCAAGCATTTTCTGTATGTTTTTGAGTTGATTTTCCACTATTTTTCTGACCTCTTCTTCAGTCAGAGGTTGGAACATGATTACCTCATCAATGCGGTTGAGAAACTCTGGTTTAATCGATTTTTTCAATAAACTGAAGACTTGTTCCCTTGTTTGGTTCCAGATTTTTTCTCTGTTATCAGCGGTTATTTTTTCCAAGTTTTCTTGAATGATGTGAGAACCAATGTTTGAAGTCATAATAATAATGGTATTCTTGAAGTCTACGGTGCGACCCTTATTGTCTGTTAATCTGCCATCGTCTAAGACTTGAAGCAGTATATTGAAAACGTCTGGATGCGCCTTTTCAATTTCATCAAATAACACAACAGAATACGGCTTTCTTCTAACAGCTTCTGTCAGTTGCCCACTTTCTTCGTAGCCAACGTATCCTGGAGGCGCACCCACCAGTCTTGAAACTGTGTGCCTTTCCTGATATTCGGACATATCAATTCTTATCATGTTGTTTTCGTTGCTGAAAAGAAATTCAGCTAGTGCTTTTGCTAGTTCGGTTTTTCCAACTCCAGTGGTACCTAAAAAGATGAAAGAACCTATGGGGCGTTTGGGGTCTTGTAAACCTGCGCGGCTTCGTCTAATAGCGTCTGAGACTACTTGAATTGCTTCCTCCTGTCCAATGACCCGCATGTGAAGCTCTGTTTCAATGTTTAGCAGTTTTTGCTTCTCACTTTGCAGCATTCTACTAACAGGTATGCCTGTCCAGTGAGAAACTACTTCAGCGATCTCTTCAGCGTCAACTTCTTCGTTGATTAAGGGTGAGCCCTTTTGCAACTCAGAGAGTTTCTGTTTTAGGGTTTCAATGGTTTTTATCGCTTCGGGAATTCTGCCATATCTTAATTCAGCAAGTTTACCAAGGTCACCCTTGCGATTTGCATCTTCATCTTCAAACCTTAACTGTTCAATTTCGTTCTTTTTATTTTGAATTTGCTCAACTATATCCTTCTCAGCTTGCCATTTCGCTTTAAGTTTGTTTCGCCCTTCGCTGAGGTTTGCAATTTCCTGATTTAGTGCTTTAAGTTTTGTTTCGTCTTTTTCTCTTTTTATGGCTTCGCGCTCAATTTCTAGCTGCCGTATCTTTCGTTCTATGGTTTCTAGTTCTTCCGGCGCTGAATTGATTTCTAATCTTAGTTTTGATGCAGCTTCATCAATCAGGTCAATTGCTTTATCTGGGAGAAACCTATCCGAAATGTATCTCTGGGATAATTCTACGGCGGCAATTATTGCTTCATCCTTTATTCTAACATGGTGAAATACTTCATATCGTTCCTTTAGTCCTCTAAGGATCGAGATTGCATCTAATGTATCGGGTTCATTAACCATAACTGGTTGAAAGCGTCTTTCTAGTGCTTTGTCTTTTTCAAAGTATTTTTGGTATTCTTTGAGTGTAGTGGCTCCAATTGCACGCAATTCTCCTCTAGCTAATGCTGGTTTAAGGATGTTTGCTGCGTCCATGGCGCCTTCGCTGGCACCCGCTCCAACAAGCGTATGAATCTCATCGATAAACAGCACTATCTCCCCTTCCGAGGACACCACTTCTTTTACGACGCTTTTAAGGCGCTCTTCGAATTCTCCTTTATATTTTGCTCCCGCAATTAGAGAGCCCATATCCAGAGAGTAAATCTGTTTCGACTTAAGATTCTCAGGAACATCACCATTCACTATGCGGTGAGCTAGCCCTTCGGCAATCGCAGTTTTACCAACACCTGGCTCACCGATAAGAATGGGATTATTCTTTGTTCTCCTAGAAAGGATTTGCAAAACTCGTCGAATTTCTTCATCTCGACCGATAACTGGATCAAGCTTTCCGGTTCTTGCCAAGTTATTAAGATTTGTTGCAAAACGGTTTAGGGCATTATATGTTTCATCAGTAGTTTGCGAATTCACTGTTGATCCCTTCCTCAATTGCTTAATTGCTTCTTTAAGTTCTTTTTCTGAAACTCCGCTACTTTGAAGTAACCGAGAAGCAGGGTCATTCAAGGATAAGATTGCCAAAAGCAGTTGCTCAATAGAGATAAAAGTGTCCTGGCTTTCTGAGGATGTGTCTTGAGCTTTTTTGAGGGCTTTGTTGAAGTTAGCGGATAAATAGGGTTCTCCACCGCTGACTTTAGGCAAAGAATCAATCAGCTTGTCAAGTGAGCTGGAAAAAACATCTAAATTCACGTCTATATTCTTTAGCAGGTAAGGAACTACGTTTTCGTCAACAATCAACATTGCTTTTAGCAGGTGGATAGGTTCAATTGCCTGATTTTGCCTTGAAGAAGCTATTTCTAAGGCTTTTTGGATTGCTTCTCGGGATTTAAAGGTAAAATTGTTCAAGCTCATTTAAGGCATCTCTTTGCGCGCGCTATTTGAATATTTTGTTTCTAAATATGAAGCGGGTTTTTCGAGTTGTATCTAAAAGAGGCGGGGGGTTCAAATTCTCAGTCCCCAGTAACATCGATTGCATTGATTTCTGGTGTCCATACAGAGTTTTGTAACAGCGGTCATTTGCGTTTTGTTCTCAGGGTTTAGTGAAGTTAGGTTGAATAGAAGAATTAAAGCTAAGAATATGTTCTAACTATATTACTTTGTCGCCGTTTGGGCTTATGACTTGCCCCACCATGAAGTTGGCGTCGTCCGTAGCCAAGTAAGCTACTATAGATGCAGTCTCGCGGGGTTTGCCTAATCTGCCGATGGGGATTTCTGCCACCTACACCAGAAAGCCCACGACAACCTGATGAAGAACTACCCAATTTGGAGAAAGGCTTTAAAGACATCTTGGCAAGAATATTTAAGTCAGATTGCAGAGAATTCATTAACAGGTGCTTGCGTTAAAGAGGTAGCCAAGTATCTTATTGAAACCGGGGAAACACAAAATGTCAGACAAAGTTAAGAAACAGGCTTCATCGCTGTCCTTCTCACTCAGCAGATGGTTCAGCAAAATCTCAACAATGAAACCATCAACAACGATACTGTCCATGGTGGTTCTCGGCGGAGCCCTACTGCTCTTCGGAGGCATCGTTTACGACATCGTTAACGCGCCCATATCATCCGCGTACGTTAACTCAAAATTCTACTTCCTGTATCCAGGATTAAGCGAACAATTCCTATTCGACACCGTAATCGCGGTCACACTCTACGTGTTAGGTTTCATCGGTCTAATAGCCCTCTACCAAAGCTCAAAACACGCCTACAACCCACGCCAAGCATACATGACCCTGTCAATAGCCGCAACACTCGTCTTGCTGACTTACATATTCTTGGAATACTTCATCCGCATTAAGATGAGTGGCATATA